>JALOLG010000090.1 GCA_025456105.1 Ilumatobacteraceae bacterium
GGACGTCGGTGAGCACCGGGATCCCCGACGCCCCGCTCACCACGTAGCGATCGATGGCGACCTCGACGACGGCGGCACGCAGCTCGTCGACGCGCGCCTGCAGCTCGGCCAGCTCGGTCTCGAGCCGCGCCCGCCGATCGTCGAGCACCTGGTACTCCGACTCCATGGCGAACAGCTCCTCGGCCGCCTGGTTGGCGCGATCACGGGCGGCCGCGATCTCCTCGGCCGCCTGGCGCGCCCGGTCGTCGTCGGACTGGGCGGCCACGGTGACCGCGCCGAGGAGCGCGACGACGACACCCACGACGAGCGCGGTCATCCGCCGGAGCGCGGCCCGTTCCACCGGCGGCAGCCTATTGGCCACGCCCGTCACGTTCCCGCTATACCGCTCGTCATGGCACCCCCGGACCCGCCGCCGCTCGACCTGGCCGGCATCGGGTTCGACCGCGCCGGACGCACCATCATCGGCGCGATCTCGCTCCGGGTGGAGCGCGATCAGCGGTGGGTGGTGCTCGGCCCGAACGGCTGCGGCAAGACCACCCTCGTGCGGATCGCGGCGCTGATGGAGCACCCCACGCGTGGCACCGTCACCGTGCTCGGCGAGCAGCTCGGCCACACCGACGTCCGGGTGCTCCGCCGCCGCATCGGCTGGGCGTCCGCGGCGCTGGCACGTCAGCTGCGCCCCGACCTCACGGCCACCGACGTCGTGATGACCGCCCGCCACGCCGCGCTCGAGCCGTGGTGGCACCGCTACGACGACCACGATCGACGGCGCGCCGCCGACTGCCTCGGCGCGATGGGCCTCGACGGCTTCGGGGAGCGCACCTTCGGCACGCTGTCGTCGGGTGAGCAGCAGCGCACGCTGCTCGCTCGCACGATGATGAACGAGCCCGCGGTGGTGCTGCTCGACGAGCCCGGCGCCGGGCTCGACCTCGCCGGCCGCGAGCACCTGGTGGACGCACTCGACCACCTGGCCGCCGGCGTGCCCTTCGTGCTGGTCACGCACCACGTCGACGAGATCCCGGGCTCGGCCACCCACGCGCTCGTGATGCGCGACGGCGCCGCGCTCGCGCAGGGCCCGATCGACGAGGTGGTCGACGACGAGCACCTCTCGGCCGCCTTCGGCCTGCCGCTGCGGGTGGAGCGCGACGGAGGACGGTTCAGCGTGCGGGCCCGGCGCTGACCAGCTCGAGCAGGCGGGCGCTGCCGGTGCGGATCTGCTCGTCGAGCACGCGCGCCAGCATCCCACCGGTCCACAAGGAGCCGCCGTAGGTGAGGTCCATGTCGAGGACCGTGCCGTCGGCGACCGGCCGGAGATCGGCGCGCAGCACCCACGGCGAGTACCGGCGTCCGTCGGGCTCACGGCGCTCGAACACCGCCGAGCGGTCCCACTCCATCCACGTGCGCACCATCCGGAGCCGCTTCGACCTGGCGACCGGCCCGAGCCGGGCACGCAGCTCGACGTCCCACTCGCCGTCGCCGACCGGGGTGGCGGCGTGCACCAGCGGCATCCACTCGACGTACCGATCGAGGTCGGCGACGTACGGGAAGATCACGCCGGGCGGGACCGGCGCCTGCATCGACGCTCGGGTGCGCACGTCAGGGCTTGGGTCGGTCGACCCCGCGGAACGCGCGGGCCAGGAGCGGGCTGCGGACCTCCGGGAGGGCGTCGTCGTCGAACTCGGGCCGCCACACCGGCTCGGGCGGGCGGGCCGGCGCCGGCTCGGGGTCGCCGAGCGGCAGCGCGGCCGGCTCGGGCACCGATGCGGATGCCGTGCGGGCCGGGCGGCGGCGACGCGGCGCCGGGTGGACGGGCTCGGGAGGAGGGGCCGGACGGAACAGCCGCGGGGCGACCTCGCGACGATCGTCGAGGGTCCAGCCGACGGGCACCACGATCGAGTCGGCGTGACGACGGCACATCACCCCGGCTTGCTGGTCGACCCAGCGATCGAGCGGGGCCACCCAGAACAGCAGATCGCTGGCGACCATGCCGTACGAGACCGCAGCCGGCTCGGAGCAGCCGGGACGCTCGCACAACCTGCCCATGGGCGGAACCCTACCGAGCCGACCACCCGCGATCGGGACCTTCGACCGTGTCCCGCCCAGCCGGCAGCGTGCCACGATCGCCGGGTGCTGCGACCCCTGACCTCTGCGCTGCTGCTCGCCACGCTCGCTCTCGCCGCGTGCGGAGGTGACGATGGGGCTGGCGACGGCTCCACCCTCGCCAGCCGGACGGTGCGCATCGACGCCACCGAGTACCGGTTCGACACGGCGGCACCGCCCGCCATCGTCGTCGGCGAGACGATCGAGTTCGACGTCCGCAACGTCGGCCGGCTCGTGCACGAGATGCAGGTGCTCGACGAGGTCGGCCGCCTGCTCGACCGGACCGGCCGCATCATGCCGGGCTCGGCCGACACCGTGACCGTGACCTTCGACGAGGCCGGGAGCTACCAGATCATCTGCGACGTCGACGATCACCTGTCGCGCGGTCAGCGAGCGGTGTTCGAGGTCACCCCCGGCTGACCGCTCAGCGCCGTCGGCTCAGGTGGTGTGGGCGATGTAGACGTCGCACGGGGCGTGACGGACGATGTCGAGCGCGATCGACCCGAGCACCCGGCTCACGCCCTGCACCCGGCGGTTGCCCACCACGATGATGTCGGCACCGACGCGCTCGGCCTCCTCGCACACCGCATGCGCCGGGTCGCCCACGACCACGGCGGTCGTTGCGGTGACCGAGAGCCGGGTGATCAGCGACGCGAGCGTCTGCTCGGCCGACGAGACCCAGTCGACGAGGATCCGCTCGCTGCCGCTCACCACGACCTCCTTGGCGCCGCCGCGCTTGACACCGGTGACGATGTGCAGCTGGCGCCCCGTGGCCTGGGCGAGCTCGGCAGCGCGGGCGGCCGCCTTTCGGGCGGTCTCGCTGTCGTCGACACCGACGACCACCGGTCCGAGGGGCTTGGCTGCATCGGTCACGGCCACGAACCGTAGCCGTCAGCGACGGTGCAGGATCCGCTCCCGGAAGACGCGGGGATCCATGACGGTGAGCTCGACCCGGGTCGCCGCTCGGGCCGACGCCGATCGGCGGAACCCCAGCAGCGGCCCGAGCTCGCCGAAGTACTGCCCCGGACCGAGACGGCCCAGCAGCTCCTCGCCACCGTCGGCGAGCACCCGGACGATGTCGATCTCGCCCGACTCGATCACGTAGACCACGTCGGACGCATCGCCCTGCTCGAAGATCGACGCCCCGGCGGCGAACGTGGCCGTCCGGGTCTGGCCGTCGTCGTGGGCGGCGTCGGGCACCATCTGCACGATGCGGTCCGCGATCGGCACGAGCCGTGCGTCGTGGGTGGAGACGACGATGAGCCGCCCCTGCGAGCGGAGCTCCTGGAGCAGCCGGATCACGGCCTCGGCCTGGATGTGGTCGAGGTTGGCCGTGGGCTCGTCGGCGAGCAGGAGCCGCGGGTCGTGGCCGAGCCCGCGCGCCACCGCCACCCGCTGCTGCTGGCCGCCGGACAGCTTCGACGGCTTGTGGTGCGCGCGCTCGGTCAGGCCCACGACACCGAGGAGCTCGTCGGCCCGATCGAAGGCCTGCCGCTTCGAGTAGCCCGTCAGCATCATCGGCATCGCGATGTTCTCGCGGGCCGTGAGCGACGGGATCAGGTTGAACGCCTGGAACACGAAGCCGATCGTGCGCCGGCGATAGGCCTCGAGCTCGCTGCGGGGCAGTGCGGTGACCTCGACGTCGCCCACCTGGATGCGGCCGGAGGTGGGGGTGAGGATCCCGCCCAGGCACGAGAGCAGCGTGGTCTTGCCGCACCCCGATGGGCCGAGCAGCACCACGAGCTCGCCCTCGTGACCCTCGAACGACATGCCGTCGAGCGGGCGCACGGAGTAGCCGTCGTGGACGAACTCCACCACGAGGTCGGACACGGTGAGCATCGCCATCTCAGCCTCCCGCTCCCGAGAACGCCAGCGCCGGGTCGGAGCGAGCCACCCGTCGCATCCCGGCCAGGCTGGCGAGGATGGCCATGATCACGGCGAAGAGCGGCAGCTGCCAGAAGGCGGACGCCGGCATGCGCACCTTGAGCGGGAACGCCGGCGCGAGGAACAGCTGGATCACCGCCGCCAGCGCGACGGCGGCCAGGGCCACCAGCACGGCCTGCAGCCCCAGGCTCCCGAGCAGGGTGCGGTTCGACACCCCCACCGCCTTCAGCACCGCGAAGTCGCGCTGGCGCTCGAGTGCCGACAGGTACACGACGGCGCCGATGATGATGATCGCCACCACCCACAGCAGCACCCGCACGAGGTCGATCGAGGCGATGGCGCCGTCGAGCGGCCCGAGCGTGTCGGCCGCCACCTCGTCGGACGACAGCACGACCGTGTCGTCGGGGCTCGCCGTCACGGCCCCGTCCGCGAGGAAGCCGCTCACCACCTCGCGGCTGCGGAAGACCAGGTCCTGCGCGTCCTCCAGGGCGACGAAGACGAGCGGGATGCCGGCGAGGATCGTCGTGTCGGTGGTGGTGCCGACGACGGTGAACGGCGCCCCGGCGATCAGCACGACGTCGCCCACGTCGGCGTCGAGCGTGTCGTCGACGACGACCTCGCCCGGTGCCTCGACCCCCCGACCCGACGACGGCTCGGCGAGGCCCAGACCCGGGACCTCGCCACCGATGATCACGATCTCCTCGTTGTCGTCGCCACCGTCCTCGGGCAGCAGGCTCGACCGGGCCGAGACGACCGGGGCGACGGCGTCGGCGACGATCGCGTCACCGGCCGTCACCGGCATCGTGGATGCCGCGGTGAAGGGTCCGGACACGCCCTCGCGCAGGACCCAGAAGTCGCCACCGATCGCGTCGACGGCGAGGTACGGCTCCTTGTTGAACTGCTCGACGAGACCGGTGGCCACGAACAGCAGGGCGAACACCACCGAGCCGAGCAGGGTGACGACGACGAAGCGGACCAGGCGGTAGCGCAGGTCGCGCACGGTGAGCAGGATCATGGCGCAGCCACCAGGTGCGGACGGGCGGCGGCCCACTCGCGGAGCTCGTCGATGGAGGCCCGGTAGCCGGTGTCGGCGATCTCGGCGACTCGCTCGAACTCGAGCAGGCCGACGCCGGGGAGCTGGAGATGCAGGTACAGGTCGACGGCGTCACCTCGGAGTGCGGTCTGCTGGTGGAGCACGGCGCCGGTGAGCATGCTGCGCAGCAGCACCGACGACACGCTGGGATAGGGGCTCTTGCGCCGGAGCTGCGCGGCGAGCGCCGAGAAGCCCGAGACCGAGAGCCCGTAGTCGGCTCGGGCCCGGGGGCCGACGGCCGGTGCGACGTCGACGGCGATCACGGTGTCGATGCGGCCGTCGTCGCGGAGGGTCTCGAACGGGAGGTTGTTGAGCACACCGCCGTCGACCAGGAGGTCGCCGTGGTACGGCACGGGCGGGAGCACGCCGGGGATCGCCACGCTGGCGCGCACGGCCGTCGCCGCGTCGCCGCGGCGGTGCACCTCGAGCCGCGACTGCGTGAGGTTGGTGGACACGCAGGCGTACGGCAGCCACAGGTCCTCGATGTCGAGACCGTGGAGGAGCTCTTCGATGCTCCCCGTGATCCGCCCCGCCTTCACGAGCGACACCACCGGGAGCGTGTAGTCGAGCAGCCGGTGGAACAGCCGGCTCGCCACCGCGACGGACTCCTCCGGTGGCACCAGCAGTGCGGCGCCGGCGGCGAGCGGGGCGCCCATCGAGCACCCGGCGACCGCATCGATCGGCACCCCCAGCTCGACGAGCGCGCGGAACACGCCGATGTGGGCGAAGCCCCGAGCGCCGCCCCCGCTCAGCACCAGCCCGACGCCGTTGCCACTCGCGAGCCGGCCGAGGCGTGCCAGATCGGCTGTCGACCCCACGCGCAGGTGCACCACCTCGCCGAAGCCGAACTCGTCGATGATCGCGGCCGTGCCGGTGGGGTGCGGCGTGTCGGCGGGGTGCAAGATCGCCGCCATCCGAGCGACGTGCTCCAAACCGTCGAGCGACGCGAGCATCGCCGCGATCCGAGCGCGCTCGTCGCGGCCGGGTCGGGGCGACATGACGATCACCACGCGGTCGGCCTGGCGCAGCGCTCGGCGCGTCCAGCCCGTGAGCTCGCGGTCGGCTTCCAACACGACGTGGTCGTTGCCGACGTCGGCCTCGTGCATGAACTCGCTCAGGCGCGGCACCCCGACGTTGTCGGCCGACGCATGGGCGATGCCCGGCCGGTTCAAGAAGCGGTCGACGATGTCGCTCGACAGGTGGCGCACGCTGCCGAACCGACCGATCTCGGCCACCATCGCATCGAGGATCGGTCGCACCTCCACCGGCGCCGTGACGGCGACCGTGACGGCGGCGGCGCGCCCGACCAGGCGGCGCGGGGTGCGGCGCAGACGGGTGAGGATGCCGCGGGCGACGTGGAGCATGAGTGCCGGCGAGCGGGTGACGAGCTCTTCGAACGTCGCCGTCGAGAACACCG
>JALOLG010000451.1:0-3960 GCA_025456105.1 Ilumatobacteraceae bacterium
CGTGATCAACAACGCCGGCATCATGCGAGACAAGTCGATCCACAACATGGATCCCGACCTGATGAACCCGGTGTTCGACGTTCACCTGAAGGGCGCGTTCCACGTCACCCAGCCGGCGTGGGTGCGCATGCGCGAGCAGGGCTACGGCCGGATCATCTCGACGTCGTCGGCGGCCGGCCTGTTCGGCAACTTCGGCCAGACGAACTACGGCGCGGCGAAGATGGGCCTCGTCGGCTTCACCCGGGTGCTGGCCGTGGAGGGTGCGAAGTACAACATCAAGGCCAACGCCATCGCGCCGCTCGCGCTCACCCGCATGACCGAGGACATCATGGGTGCGCTCGGCGACAAGCTCGACCCGGGTCTGGTGTCGCCGCTCGTCACCTACCTCGCGCACGAGTCGTGCGAGGCGACGGGGCGGGTCTTCTCGGTGGGCGGCGGCCGGGTGGCCGAGGTGTTCCTCGGCGAGACCGTCGGCTACACGAACCCGGCGCTGTCGCCCGAGGACGTGCGCGACCACTGGGGCACGATCACCGACCAGACCGGCTACGCCGTGCCGTCGAACCTCGCCGAGGAGACCGGTCTGTTCCTCAAGGCGCTCTCCTGAGGAGCCGACGGACGTGATCGACGTCGACGAGTTCCAGGCCGGGGCCGCCGAGTGGCTGGCCGCCAACCGGCAGCACGCGCCCCGCGACTACGGCGCGATCTGCCCGCCCGAGCTCGTCGACGCCGGACGGGCGTGGCAGCGCCGGATCTTCGACGCCGGCTACGCGGGCATCCACTGGCCGGTCGAGCACGGTGGTCAGGGCCTCACCCCCGACCACCACGCCGTCTGGCAGCTGGAGTGCGCGAAGGCCGGGGTGCCGGCCGTGCTCAACATGGTCGGCCTCGTGCTCGCCGGGGGCGCGATCCTCCGGTTCGGCACGCCCGAGCAGCAGGCCGAGCACCTGCTCCCCACCCTGCGGGCCGACCGCGTCTGGTGCCAGCTGTTCAGCGAGCCCGGCGCCGGCAGCGACCTCGGCTCGCTCACCACCAGCGCCGAGCGCGACGGCGACCGGTTCGTGGTGAACGGCCAGAAGGTGTGGTGCTCGGGCGGGCGGGTGAGCGACTGGGGCATCCTCATGGCCCGCACCGACCGCTCGGTCGCCAAGCACGAGGGCATCTCGTTCTTCCTGTGCCCGATGGACCTGCCGGGCATCGAGGTGCGCCCGCTGCGCCAGATGACCGGCGACGCCGAGTTCGACGAGGTGTTCTTCACCGACGTGCAGCTGCCCGCCGAGCACCTGCTCGGCCCGCTCCACGGCGGCTGGGGCGTGGGCATGGCGGTGCTCACCAGCGAGCGCGGTCACATCGGCACATCGATCATCGGCTTGGAGCGCCGGCTCGAGCAGATGGCGGCGCTCGCCGAGGGCCGCACCCTCGACCCGGTCGAGCACCAGCGCCTCACCGAGCTGCTCGCCCGTGGCACGGCCATGAAGTCCCTCGCCCAGCGCCAGGGGCCGGTGGCGTCGACCGCGGCATCGCTGCTCAAGCTCGGGATCACCGAGATGATGTTCGACGTGGCGATGCTGCGGGGCGACCTCGCCGGACCCGATGCGCTCGTGGAGGGTGGCGAGGCGATCGGCATGCTCGCCGCGCCGGGCGGCCGGATCGCGGGCGGCACGAGCCAGGTGCAGCGCAACATCATCGGCGAGCGGCTGCTCGGGCTGCCCCGCGAGCCGAAGCCGTGACCGTGCAGCGGGTCCCGTCGTCCGACGGCGTGGAGGTCGCGATCCACGACCTGGGCGGCACAGGGCGGACGCTGCTGCTCTCGCACGCGACCGGCTTCCACGGCTGGTGCTACCTGCCGATGGCCGAGGCGCTGGCCGACGAGTTCCACTCGGTCGCGCTCGACTACCGGGGTCACGGCGACACGCCGCGCCCGCCCGACTGGCAGGTCGAGTGGATGCGCTACGGCGACGACGCGGTCGCAGGTTCGGGCACTCGATGGGCGGAGCCCCACTGCTCATGGCGGCGCTCGTCGAGCCCGACCTGTTCGACCTGCTCGTCGTGTTCGAGCCGATCGTGTTCCCACCGCCCACCGATGGCACCGAGCGCCACGAGTCGCCCCTGGTGGCCGGGGCCCGTCGCCGCCGCCGGTCGTTCCCGTCGTTCGAGGCGGCGCTCGAGAACTACGCCTCGAAGCCTCCGCTCGGCGCGTTCGACCCGGCCGCGCTGCGCGCCTACGTGGAGCACGGATTCGCCCCCGATGCCGACGGCGGGGTGACCATCAAGTGCGATCCTGAGCACGAGGCGCGCACGTTCGAGACGGGCGGCGTGCACCGCCTGTGGGACCGACTCCCCGAGATCGAGACGCGGGTGCTGGTGATGACCGGGTCGGTCGACGAGTACGGCCCGTCGTCGATCAGCGAGCCGGTCGCGCAGCAGCTCCCGAACGCCGAGTTCGTCGAGCTCGCGCACCTCGACCACTTCGGGCCGATGGTGGCCCCGGTCGAGGTCGCCGGCTACGTGCGCCGCGCCGCTGCGAGCTGAGCGACCGCAGCCGACCGGTCAGTCGGCCATCGCCTGCATCGCCTCGAGCGTGAAGGCGTGGAACTTGGCGGTGTCGAACGCCACCACGAGGCGGGCGTCGGTCTCGATGATCACCCGGTGCGGCGAGTCGAGGAACTTGGCGAACGCCTGCGTGTAGGGGTCGTCGGGCATGACGTCGAGGCGCGAGAGGCGGTGGTAGAACCACGTCTTCAGCTCCTCCCACCCCGGGTCGCCGGGAGCGTGGACGATGGAGTCGCCCTTGAAGCTGGCCGTCTTGCCACCGGCGTTGATGACGATGCCCGACTGCGGCCGGGCCCGCAGCGCAGGAACGCGCTTGCGGCGCTCCGCGCACGTGGTGAAGAACTTGCCCTCGTGGTAGATGAACGCCACGACCACCCCGACCGGGTAGCCCTCCTTGGTGGTCCAGTTGAAGATGCACTCGCCGCGACCGTGCAGCAGCTCGTTCAGCGCGTCCTCGTCGAGCCGCATGCTCGTGAGATCCTCGTAGTCGACCTGGTCGGCAGCCATGTGCCCTCCTCTGCTCGTGGGTGGCGAACAGTGGAGTCGGTGGCCGCAGCCACGGACGAGTCGGAGCGCCTCGCCGTCGGATCCGACTCGATCGTCACACCCCCGGCGTACCATCGCCCTCGTGTACGACGTCCCCACCAGCCTGTCGCCGTCGAGGGTCGACGCGTTCGTCACGTGCCCGCTGGCGTTCCGCTTCTCCTCCATCGAGCGCCTCCCCGAGCCACCGAGCCCGCACACCACCAAGGGGTCCCTGGTGCACCGCGCCCTCGAGCTGCTGTTCGTGCAGCCGGCACCGGAGCGCACCCCGGCCGCCGCCCACGATGCACTCGAGGTGGCCATCGCCGAGTACCGCGAGCACCCCGACTTCACGCTGCTCGGGCTCGACGCCGTCGAGGTGGAGCGCTTCGAGGCCGACTGCCGGGCCCTCGTCGACGGCTACTTGGGCATGGAGGATCCGAGCACCGTCCGCGAGATCGGACTCGAGCTGCGTCTCGAGGCGCAGGTGGGCGACCTGTCGCTGCGCGGCATCATCGACCGGCTGGAGCTCGACGACGAGGGCGAGCTGGTGGTCACCGACTACAAGACCGGCAAGGCGCCGCGGGCCAACTTCGAGTCGAAGAGCCTGGCGGGCGTGCACTTCTACGCGTTCTTGTGCTCCGAGGTGCTCGGGCGCCGCCCGGCGCGGGTGCGGCTCATGTACCTCCGGTCGGGCGAGACCATCACCACCCGGCCCGACGAGCGGTCGGTGCGGTTCATCTCCACCCGCGCCAAGGCCGTCATCGATGCGGTCGGCCGGGCGTGCCGGAGCGACGACTTCCGGCCCAAGCCGAGCGCCCTGTGCGGCAGCTGCTCGTTCCAGCGGTGGTGCCCCGAGTTCGGCGGCGATCCGAGCCTCGCCGCGGT
>JALOLG010000451.1:3981-5078 GCA_025456105.1 Ilumatobacteraceae bacterium
GAGGCGCCGGTGGTGCTGGCCGGTCTCGCCGCATGAGCCACGGCCACACACCCGGCCAGGGCGGCCTCGGCCCCACCGTCGAGCGGTTCGACGCCTGGGCCGACGCCATGCTCGAGCGCGTCCGCGGCACTCCGGTGGCCGATCGCGTCATGGCGACGGCGAGCCACGTCGGCGACTTCTCGATGGTCTGGCACGCGACGAACCTCGCTCGGCTCGCGGTGGTGCGGCGCCCCGACCAGACGGTGGCGTTCGCGCTCGCCCTCGGCGCCGAGAGCCTGCTCGTGAACCAGGGCGTCAAGAGACTGTTCCGCCGCGAGCGGCCGACCACCTCGGGCGACGAGCGCACGCCGGTGCGCACCCCGTCCACGTCGGCGTTCCCGTCGGGCCACGCCAGCTCGGCGGCGTTCGCCGCCACGATCCTCACCGCCTGGAGCCCGGTCGCGGCGCCGCTCTGGTGGGGCATCGCCGGGGTCGTCGGCACCAGCCGCGCGTACGTGCGCATCCACCACCCGAGCGACGTCGTCGGCGGCTTCGTCATCGGTGGCGCCCTCGGTCTGGTGGCGGTCCGCCTCATCGCCGAGCTCGGCGTGGAGTAGGGAGCCCGGGCCGGTCGGGGCTACGGCGCGGTCGAGCCGCCACGGTGGTCGACCGCAGTGACGCCCGGGAGATCGTCGAACGCTCGGCGGTCCGAGCTCACGACCATGCGTCGGGTCGCGGCCGCCGTGGCGGCGATGATCAGGTCGTGAGCACCGCGTCGGCGGCCCGACTGACGGACGGCGGCGAGCAGCACTGCGTGATGGCGTGCGACCACGTCGTCGTACGGCAAGATCGGAACCGCCTTCACGACGGCGTCGACGTACGTCTCGCGCCGTGGCCGCTGCCGCGGCGTTGCGAGGTGGATGCCGACCGTCAGCTCGGCCAGCGTGATCGCCGCCATCGCCACGTCGTCGTCGTCGGCGATCAGTGCGTCCAGGTCGGCGGCCCCTCGCTCGGCGTCGACCAGCAACGTGGTGTCGAGCAGCAGCAGGCTCACGGTCGCACGTCGACGTCGAGGAGGTCTCGCACCGTGGCGAGGTCGGCACCCCAGGCCGCGTCGG
>JALOLG010000091.1 GCA_025456105.1 Ilumatobacteraceae bacterium
TGCGCGAGATCCTCGGCGTACCCGACCACGTGGCGCTGTCGGCGTGCATCACGCTCGGCCGACCCGAGGGCCGCCACGGGCCGGTCCGCCGTCGTCCGCTCGACGAGATCACGTTCGACGATGCGTGGGGGGTCCCCGCCGTGTGGGCAGCCGACCCCTCGTAGCATCCGCCCATGCCCCTCGTCGCCGGCATCGACCTGTCCACCCAGAGCACCACGGTGGAGGTGCGCGACCTCGACACCGGGGCGGTGGTGGCACGTGGCTCGGCGCCGCACCCACCGACCACCCCACCCCGGAGCGAGCAGGACCCCGCCGTGTGGTGGGCCGCCTTCCGGGCGGCGTGGGCGCAGGCCGGCGCACCCGCCGTCGCCGCCGTGTCCGTGGCCGGGCAGCAGCACGGGATGGTGGCGCTCGACGCCGACGAGGCGGTGATCCGGCCGGCGAAGCTGTGGAACGACACGGAGTCGGCTCCCGACGCCGGGTGGCTGCGCCAGCAGCTCGCCGGCGGTGACCCGGCGTGGGCCGAGGCCGTCGGATCGGTCCCGCTCGCCGCGTTCACGGTGACGAAGCTCTCGTGGCTGCACCGGTCGGAGCCCGAGCACTGGGCGCGCCTCGCCCACGTCCTCCTGCCCCACGACTGGCTCACGCTGCAGCTGTGCGGGGAGCGGGTCACCGACCGGGGTGATGCCTCCGGCACCGGCTACTGGAGCCCGGCGACGGGGGAGTACCGCTGGGACCTGCTGCGCATCGTCGATCGCGACCGCGACTGGACCGACGTCGTGCCGCGGGTCCTCGGCCCGCGGGAGCCCGCCGGCACCTGGAACGGCGCCGTCGTGGGTCCCGGCACGGGTGACAACATGGCGGCCGCGCTCGGACTCGGCCTCGGCGAGGGCGACGCGATGGTGTCGATCGGCACGTCGGGCACCCTCAGCGCACGCAGCCCGGTCCCGACCGCCGACCCGTCCGGGGCGGTGGCCGGCTTCGCCGACGCGACGGGGGCGTACCTGCCGCTCGTGTGCACCCTGAACGCCGCCAAGGTGCTCGACGCCGTGGCCCGGCTGCTCGGGGTCGACCACCACGAGCTCGACCGCCTCGCCGCAGCGGCAGGGCCGGGCGGACCGGTGCTGGTGCCGTACCTCGACGGCGAGCGCACGCCCGATCGCCCCGGCGCCTCGGGCTGGATCGGTGGTCTGCGGTCCGACGTCACCCGGGAGCAGCTCGCTCGCGCGGCGGTCGACGGCGTGGCGTGCGGGCTCCTCGACGGGCTCGACGCGCTCTGCCGTCACGCCGCCGTCGGGCGCATCGTGCTCACGGGCGGCGCGAGCGCGTCGGCGGTGCTGCGCGGGGTGCTCGCTGCGCTCGCCGGTGTGCCCGTCACGCACACCGAGCAGGCCGAGGCCGTGGCGGCCGGGGCGTGCGTGCAGGCGGCGGCGACCCTGCTCGGTGAGGATCTCGCCGACGTGGGACGCGGATGGGGTCTCGGCGCCACCACCGATGTCGCGCCGCGCGACGACGTCCCCGACGACCTCCGCGACCGGTACGCAGCCGCCCGCGATCTGGTGGCGGCGGGGTGAGCGACCCCTTCGCCGTGCTCGGGCTGCCGCCCGACGCCGAGCCCGACGACATCGCCGCAGCCCGGCGCCGGCTGGCCAAGGCGGCGCACCCGGATCTGGGCGGTGACGCCCGGCGCATGCAGGAGCTGAACGAGGCCGCGCGGCGAGCGACCGAGCTCGCCCGGGAGCGCGCGGCGGCACCGCCACCGGCGCCCCCCACCCCGCCGGCGCACGGCACCTCGCCGGGCTGGTCGCGTCGCGGGGTGTCCGATCACCCGTCGTTCGCCGTCGAGGCGCTCCCCGCCGAGGCGTTCGAGGCACTCCTCGTCGCCGCGTCGTGGCTGGGCGAGGTGCTCGTGGACGAGCCGCCGTACCTGCTCGAGGTGCACCTGCAGGAGCCGGTCGAGTGCTGGTGCCGCCTCGACCTCCTGCCCGACGCCGGTGCCAGCACGGTCGGCATCACGGCGGTGGGCGTGGAGGGAGATGCCGTGCCCGACGTCGACGCGATCCGCGACGCGTGGATCAGCGCGCTCAACGAGCTCGACTGGGACGAGCTCAGCGACCCGCCGCCGCTGCGGCCTTGAGCAAGCGGTCGCGCAGCGCGTGACCGAGCCCGGCCGCGGGCGGCTCGACGGCCACCACCACCTGCACGCCGCGCCGGTCGGCGACGAGGCGCACCGTGGCATCGGGGGCGTAGTGCGACACGAGCATGCCGCTCGCCCGCCGCTCGCCGCTGGCCGGCGCCAGCCCGACCCCGCCGTCGTCGGCGAGCAGGGCCACGACGTCCTCCACCGCGATCCCGCCGGGCCGGAGCACCTGGGGTGGCTCCACCGTGCAGTCGACGATCGTGCTCTCCACCCCGACCGGGCACGCCCCACCGTCGAGCACGGCGTCGTGCGCCGGGTCGAGCAGGTCGCCCAGGTCGTCGAGCACGTGCTGCGCGGTGGTGGGGCTGACACGTCCGAACCGGTTGGCGGACGGGGCGGCGAGCCCGGTGCCCACGAGCTCGAGGAGGCGTGTGGTGAGCGGGTGCGCGGGAACCCGGATGCCGACGGTGTCGCGTCCGCCGGTGACGACGTCGGGGACGAGCGCCGAGCGCCGCAGCAGCAGCGTGAGCGGACCGGGCCAGCACGCGGCGGCCAGCCGGGCGGCGGCATCGGGGATCGCGACGACCCACGCCGGCAGCTCCTCGGCGGTGGCGAGGTGGACGATCAGGGGATGATCGACCGGTCGGCCCTTGAGCGCGAACACCCGGGCCACTGCGTCGGGCCGGTCGACTCGGGCGGCGAGTCCGTACACCGTCTCGGTGGGGATCGCGACCAGCCCACCCGACTCGAGTCGCCGTGCCGCCTCGTGCGGGTCGGTGATGAGGAGCGCCGCGCCGCTCACGAGGGGACGGCGTCGAGGAACTCGAGCATCGCGTCGATGAACCCGAACGACTCCGGCGTGGCGAAGTGGTCGACGCCGGGCAGCACGCGCAGCGAGGCGCGGGGGAGCGCGGCGACCAGCTCGTCGGCGGGGTGCACCGGGTCGCGGTCGCCCACGACCACGAGCACGGGGCAGTCGACGTGGGCGAGGTCGGCGGCCGTGAGGGGGGCAGGGCGCGGCCGGCGCATGACCGCGGCGAGCGCCTCGGGGTCGTTCCCCGGGCCCTGCGCGTAGTGGGCGAACGCATGGGCGACGGTGTCCTCGGCCGGCGCATCACCCTCGAGCGCGGCCAGGATCCGCTGGGTGCCGGCATCGTCGGGCTCGAACACGTTGCGGCCGATGCCGGCGAGCACGAGCCGGTGGAAGCGATCGGGATGGGCGACGGCCGTGCGAAGCAGGGTGAGGGCTCCCAGCGAGAACCCGACCGCGTCGACCGGGCCGTCGGGGAGCGCCTCCACCACCCGAGCGGTGAGGTCGGCGTACTCGGCCGGGTCGTGGGGTCGGGGTGCGGTCCCGTGACCCAGCAGGTCGACCCCGATCACCTGCCGGCCGGCGTCCGCCACGAGGGCCGTGATGCCGGGACGCACCCAGGTCTGCTCGTGCGAGCCGGCCCAGCCGTGGACGAAGAGGACCGGCGTCGACACGACGGGGAGGCTAACCCACCCGGTCCTGTCACCCAGGGGGTCGGGACGGCGGCCACTAGGCTCGGCGGGTCCCACGGGAGCCCGTCATGCGCATGATCCACCCACACCCCGGTCACGACCTCACCTACAACGACGTCTTCATGGTGCCGAGCCGCTCGGCAGTGGGGTCTCGCTTCAACGTCGACCTCACCACGCCCGACGGCATCGGCACGACGATCCCGATCGTGGTGTCGAACATGACGGCGGTCGCGGGCCGGCGCATGGCCGAGACCGTGGCCCGGCGGGGCGGCGTCGCGGTCCTGCCCCAGGACATCCCGATCGACGTCATCGAGCGCGTCGTCGACTTCGTGAAGTCGCGTCACCCGGTGTTCGAGACCGCGATCACCCTCTCGCCGGAGGCCACGATCGGTGACGCGCTGGCACTGATCCACAAGCGGTCGCACGGCGCGGTCGTGGTGGTCGACGACGATCAGGTGGTGCAGGGCGTGTTCACCGAGCACGACGCCGCCGGGTTCGACCGCTTCACCCAGCTGCGGCACGTGATGTCGGCCGAGCCGCTCACGCTGCCCGCCGAGGTCACGCCGGCCGAGGGCTTCGAGCGGCTCGGCGCGGCCCGCCGCTCGATGGCACCGGTGGTGGAGTCCGACGGGCGACTGGTCGGGGTCCTCACGGCCCGGGGCGCGCTGCGGTCCACGATCTACCGCCCGGCCGTCGATCTGAACGGGAACCTGCTGGTGTCGGTGGCCTGTGGCCTCAACGCCGATCCGGTCGGGCGGGCCGAGCAGCTGCACGCCATCGGGGTCGACGTCCTGGTGATCGACACCGCGCACGGCCACCAGACCGCCATGCTCGAGGTCGTGGCGAAGGTGCGGGCCGCGGTGCCCGGCGCCACGATCGTCGCCGGCAACGTGGTCACGGTGGAGGGCACGCGCGATCTCGTCGACGCGGGCGCCGACATCGTCAAGGTGGGCGTCGGCCCCGGGGCGATGTGCACCACGAGGATGATGACGGGCGTCGGGCGTCCGCAGTTCACCGCGGTCGCCGAGTGCAGCGAGGAGGCCCGTCGCCTCGGGCGGCACGTCTGGGCCGACGGGGGCGTGCGGTTCCCGCGCGACGTCGCGCTCGCCCTGGCCGCGGGCGCATCGAACGTGATGTTCGGATCGTGGCTCGCCGGCACCTACGAGTCGGCGGCCGACACGCTGCGCGACACCGACGGCCGGCTGTACAAGGACAGCTTCGGCATGGCATCGAACCGGGCCGTGAAGGCACGCAGCCGGTCCGACGCGCTGTTCGAGCGCGCCCGCAAGGAGCTGTTCGAGGAGGGCATCAGCACCTCGCGCATGTACCTCGATCCCGAGCGCCCCGGGGTGGAGGACATCATCGACCACATCGTCGCCGGCGTCCGCTCGTCGTGCACCTACGCCGGGGCCGCGACGATCGACGAGTTCCACGAGCGTGCGGTGGTCGGCATCCAGAGCCACGCCGGGTTCGACGAGGGCCGTCCGGTGGGCACGAGCTGGTGATGGGCTCGCCGATCGTCATCGCGATCGACGGACCGGCCGGTGCGGGCAAGAGCACGGTCGCCCGGGCGGTGGCGGCGCGCCTCGGGCTCGGCTACCTCGACACCGGGGCGATGTACCGAGCGGTCACGTTCGCCGCGCTGCGCGAGGGCGTCGCAGTGCACGATCGTGAGGAGGTGGCCGAGCTCGCGCGCCGGGTCGACATCGTGCTGGAGGACGGCACGGTGACCGTCGACGGCGTCGACGCCACCGCCGCCATCCGCACCCGTGAGGTCACCGAGGCGGTGAGCGCCGTCGCGGCCAACAGCGAGGTGCGCGCCGCCCTCGTGGAGCGCCAGCGCGCGTGGGTGGCGGCCCACGGCGGCGGCGTCGTGGAGGGGCGCGACATCGGCTCGGTGGTGTTCCCCGACGCCCGGCTGAAGCTCTTCGTGACGGCGAGCCCGCGGGTGCGCGCCGAGCGCCGGGTGGGTGAGATCGGCGGCGACGTCGACGAGGTCGAGGCGGCGATCATCGAGCGCGACCGACGCGACTCCACCCGAGCCGACAGCCCGCTGCTGGAGGCCGACGGGGCCGTCGTCGTCGACACCACCGGCCTCGCCGTCGAGGAGGTCGTCGAGCTCATCCTGGCGAGGCTGGGGTGAGCCAGGTCGACTCGTTCCTCGCCGGCAGCTCGTTCGCGAGCCGGGCGTGGTACCGCTTCGCCCGCACCCTCATCATGCTCGTCACCCGCGCGTACACCCGGATGTCGATCGAGGGCCGCGAGCACGTGCCCGCCGAGGGTCCGTTCATCCTGGCGCCGGTGCACCGCTCCTACGTCGACACCCCGATCGTGTGCTGCGTGACCCCCCGCCGCCTGCGCTACATGGGCAAGGACACGATGTGGAAGCACCGCTGGTCGGCGTGGCTGCTCTCGGGCCTCGGTGGGTTCCCGGTCACGCGGGGCACCGCCGACCGGGAGGCGCTGCGGCGCTGCATCGTCGTGCTCGAGGCCGGCGAGCCGCTCGTGCTGTTCCCCGAAGGCGAGCGCAAGTCCGGCCCGGTGGTGCAGCCGCTGTTCGACGGCGCGGTGTACGTGGCGGCCAAGGCGCAGGTGCCGATCGTGCCCGTGGGCATCGGCGGCAGCGAGCGCGTCATGCCGAAGGGCACGAACGTGATCTACCCCCGCAAGGTGCACGTGATCGTGGGCCCGCCGATCCCGCCGCCGCCGCTGCAGGGCAAGCGGGTGCAGCGCGACGAGCTCACGGCGACGTCGCAGGCGCTGCACGCCGAGCTGCAGCGCCTCTTCGACACG
>JALOLG010000092.1 GCA_025456105.1 Ilumatobacteraceae bacterium
CCGAGCGGTCGTGTACCACACGCAGGTCGGCGTCGACGGTGGTCCCGGCCAGCTCGTCGTGGATGCCGGCGAGCAGCTCCTCCGACGGCGGCTGGTCGCCGTCGGTGACGACCAGCACCGGGTGCACGAGCCCCCCGTCGGACGCCGCGAGCCGACCCGTCGCTCGCAGGATCGCCGGCGCGTCGATCGCGGTGTCGAGGTGCACGACCACGCTGCGGCCGAGGCGAGACGTGTCGATCTCGGGCTTCGGGATCCGTGAGCCGTAGCGCTCGGCCGAGACCGAGGCGAGGATCAGGGTCACGACGATCACGAACATGACGGCGTTCACCGTCGACGTCGAGAACAGGCCGACCTCGAGGCCGACGGCCGTCGCCGCCAGCGTGGCGGCCGCCTGCGCCACCGACAAGCCGAACATCGCGCCCACCTCGTCCCACGTGAACCGGAACAGCGGCCGGCACAGCACGGCGCCGACGAGCTTGCCGCCGGCGCACGCGGCCACGAACACGGCGGCCAGCGCGATCGTCGACGGCTGGACGAGCACGGCCGGGTCGATGACGGTGCCGACCGAGACGAGGAACATCGGGATCAGCAGCGCCGATCCGAAGAACTCGATGCGCTCCATGAACTCGCCACCGTTCGGGGCGAAGCGGTTGAGTCCGAGCCCGGCGAAGAACGTCCCGACGATCGCCTCGACGCCCACCATCTCGCTCAGCACCGCAGCCGACAGCAGCGCGCCGAGCATGAACACGTAGCGCATCGTGCGCGGCCGACCGATGCCGGGGAAGTACCAGGCAGCGAGTCGGGGGAGCAGCACGAAGCACCACGCCGCCACGATCACCAACCCGAGCGAGACCTGGGCGATCAGCTCGACGCCCCCCGCCGACCCCGACGCCCACCCGGCGACGATCGCCAGCACGATGAGCGCGAGCGTGTCGGCGATCGGCGATGCCGCCACGGCGACCGCGACGGCGCGGTTGGCGCCCAGCCCCTTGTCGCGCAGGATCGGGTAGACGACCAGCGTGTACGAGGCCCACAGCGACCCGAGCAGGATCGACGACGCGATCGAGTAGTCGACCAGCAGACCCCCCAGGAAGCCGAACGTCAGCGGGATCGAGAACGTGAGCAGCGCATAGATGATCGCCTGGTTGCGGTACTTCGCGAAGACGCCGAGGTCGAGCTCGAGCCCGGCGACGAAGAGCAGGTAGAGCAGGCCGATGTGGCCCAGGTCGCTCAGGATCCCGCTGGTGTCGCTCACGATGCCGAGCACGTTCGGTCCGAGGATGCAGCCGCCCACCAGCAGGCCGACCATGCCGGGGATCCGGATCCGCTCCATCAGCACCGGCCCGGCGATGATCACCAGCACCACGAGCAGGAGCTCCCAGGCGGTCCCCTCCGGGCGAGAGATGTTCAGCAGGTCCACGGTGCTCCCTCGGAGTGATGGCGCTCAGCCACGGAACCGGATCACGGGCAGGTCGTCGGGGTTCTTCTCGAAGACGGGATCGAGCCAGGTCGACGCGAAGTCGTCGAGGCTGCCGTCGGACCGCAGGGCGCGGATCGCGGCGTCGACGGCCTCGGCGTTGAGCCGGGCTGCGTCGGTGTCGCGGGCCACCACCACGCCGAAGCGCTCCTCGGTGTTGAAGCGCGCCGAGGTGGTGACGTCGGCGTCCTCGTGGGTGAGCACCAGGGCGGCCGACAGGTCGAGCAGCGCGGCGTCGACGATGCCGCCGCGCACCTCCTCGATCGCCATCGCGCCGTCCGCGGCGAGCACGACGGCGCCGTCGGGGCGGATCGTGTCCTCGACGAACTCGAGGTGCGTCGATGCCGACTCGGCGGCCCACGACTGCTCGCGTGCGGTGAGCAGATCGGTGATGTCCTCGTGATCGCGCCGGGTGACCACGCCACTGGCCGTCTCGTAGTACGGCGGCGAGAACGTGAGGTTGTCGCGCTCGCTGGTGATGCTCACCTGTGACAGCGCGAGGTCGGCGTCGCCGAGCCGGCCGGCGACGATGTCGGGGAACGACGTCTCGACCACCTCGAGCTCGAGTCCGTTCCAGAACCCCTCGGCCGGGAGGTCGGCGGCCACCGACAGGACGCCCTCGCGCTTGGGCGTGAACGACTGGCGGGCGACCTCGCTGGCCTCGTCGCACGCTGCGACGATCCCCGCCGCGACGGCCGCCACCACGAGCAGCCTGGCCCGACGGTTCACGGCCGCGCACAGTATCCGCGCCGCGTGAGGCGCCGGTGATCAGGCGCCGAAGGCCGAGGACGCGACGTCGGTGTCGCCCGCGGCGATCGCGTCGACGATGCGCCGGGCGACCGCGGCCGGGTCGAGACCCTGCGGGAGCCGCGGCGCCGTGCCGGCGATCGGCCGAGTGGCGAGGCCGGTCTCGGTGTGCGGTGGACGCACGTCGATCACGGCGACGCCCGATCGCCGCAGCTCGCGGCGCAGGGCCGTGGCCGCTGCGCTGAGCGCGGCCTTCGACGCCGAGTACGCCGTCATCCCCGGCAGCGGGGTCTCGGCCACCACCGCCGACACGAGGGCGAGGAAGCCGCCGGTCTCGGCGAGCGCCGGAGCGACGCGGCGGGCGAGCCACAGCGGGCCGAGGACGTTGGTGAGGAACAGCTCCTCGATCACGACGTCGTCGGTGTCGACGAGGTCGCCGAACGCCACGATCCCGGCCACGTCGACGACGCCGTCGAGACGCCCGTGCGCGGCGCGGGCGTGCGCCACGATGAGGTCACCCGCGGCCGAGTCGCGGAGATCGGCGATGACGTCGCCGCTCGTGCGGCCGACGGTGACGACGGTGGCGCCACGGGTGCGCAGCTCGTCGCACAGCGGTCGGCCGAGCCCGCCCGACGCGCCGACGACGGCGATCACGGCATCGCGGAGCTCGCGTGGTGCGGCCATGGGTGCCGCCCTCAGACCCCGAACGAGGCGGCGCGGACCATCGCGACCGCGTCGTCGGGGCCGTCGAGTCGCACCTCGGCTTGCTCCTGCCGCCCGTACAGGAACAGCACCAGCTCGCCCACCGGGCCGCGCAGCGTGACCGACGGCTCGGCCTCCTTCACGGTGATCGGGGCGAGCGGGGGATCGACCACGTCGGTGGGCTCGGCGACCAGTCCCGTCGGTGACTGCCGGGCGAGCAGCCGCGCCATCCGGGACAGCGCGCGATGGAGGTCGCGAACCAGTGGCTCGTCGAGGTCGCGGGGCACCCACCCGTCGGCGGCGCGGCGCACGTCCTCGTGGTGCACGAAGAACTCGATGGTGTTGACGGCCACGTCGACCGCGTCGACGCGGGTGGGGGAGAGCTTCGGCGGCCCCGAGCGGACGGAGTCGACCAGCTGGTCCCACGGCTGCGACGCCACCTTGGCCTGCACCGCCTCGGTGCGCCCGGCGAGCCGCTTCACGACGATGCCGGCGGCGGCGTCGGGGCGACGCTCGCGCACCACCAGGTGGGCGGCCAGGTCGCGGGTGGTCCAGTCGCCGCACAGGGTGGGAGCGTCGGGCCCCACCTCGAGCATCAGGTCGCAGAGCCGCTGGCGCTCGAGTCGAGCCGGGGTCGTCATGCGGTCACGGTACCCACGCCGCGAAGCGCGACGTCAGGTCGTGCGCGGCGGTCGGGAGGCCCTGCGCTGCGAGCCGCGCCCGCACCTCGCGCTCGAAGACCTCCCCGGCGTCGACCCAGTCGAGGTGGTGGTTGACCTCGAGGCTCGTGAGCCCGTGGAACGTGCCCCACAGCCCGACGAGATCGGAGTCGGCCGGTGGCGTGCCGACCGCCTCCGAGATGGTCGCGACCATCGGTCCGAACACGGCGACCTGGGCGTCGACGGTGGGCCCGCCGGGGGCGGCGGCGTAGCCGGGCAGCTGGTCGGTGAAGATCAGGTTGAACTCGCCGCGGTGGGTCAGTGCCCAGCGCCGGTAGGCGAGCGGCCCGACCAGCAGGCGATCGCCCACCGGTGCACGGGAGAAGGCGTCGAGCGCCTCGGCGACGGCGGCGGCGAGTGACGAGTAGCTGCGCAGCAGCAGCTCGGTGAACAGCGCGTCGAGCGACTCGAAGTACGTGTACAGCGACGCCGGGCTCATCCCCACGGCTCGGGCGATGCCGCGCCACGACACGGCGCCGGCACCCCCCGCCTCGAGCTGGCGACGTGCTTCGTCGCAGATGTCGTCGACCAGGACGCGCCGCTGGCGCACCCGGCGCGGCTCGGCGGTGCGCAGCGACGGCTCCATGTGACGCATCCTACACCGAACATCGATTGACGATCGAACGCTGTTCGGTCACACTGGGGTCAGACACACCGAACAGTGTTCGGCCAGTGGTGGGCGACGAGCGAGGAGGAGATCGAGATGAGCGAGATCGCGAGCGGTCGACACGTCGTGACGGGGGCCGGCCCCGTCGGCCGGGCCGTCGTGGCCGAGCTGGTGGGGCGCGGCGTCCGCCCCGTCGTGGTGACCCGCGGCGGTGCGACGGTCGAGGGCGCCGACGCCGCGACGGCCGACCTCGCCGACCCGAGCGCGGCTCGCCGGGTGCTCGGCGGCGCCGCCGTCGTGTACCAGTGCGCCCAGCCCGCGTACCACCGGTGGCCGCAGGAGTTCCCCGGTCTCCAGCGCTCGATCGTCGACGCGATCCGCGGCAGCGACGCGGTGCTCGTGGCGATCGAGAACCTCTACGGCTACGGGCCGGTCCGGGGTCCGATGACCGAGGCCACCCCGCTCGCCGCCACCACCCGCAAGGGGCGGGTGCGGGCCGAGATGTGGCAGGCGCTGGCCGCGGTGCACGAGGCCGGTGACCTCCGCGTGACCGCCGCCCGTGCGAGCGACTTCTACGGCCCGGGAGTGGCCGACTCGATGATCGGCGAGCGCTTCCTCCGCGCGCTGCTGGCCGGCAAGCCGGTCGAGCTGCTCGGCGATCCGTCGAAGCTGCACACGATCACCTACGTGCCCGACATCGCGCGGGCCATGGTGACCCTCGGCGCCGAGGAGACCGCGTGGGGACGCCCGTGGCACGTGCCCAACGCGCCCACCGTCAGCAGCGAGGAGATCGTGAGGATCGCCGCCGCAGCCGCGGGTGTCGAGCCGCGGGTCCGACGGGTCGCGCGGTGGCAGCTGCGTGCGCTCGGCGTGTTCGTGAAGCCGATCGCGGAGACGTACGAGATGGTCTACGAGTTCGAGGAGGACTTCGTCGTCGACCACTCGGCCTACGCGGAGCGCTTCGGCGATCACTCGACGGCGCTGGCCGTCGGGTTCGAGGTCACCGTGGAGGCCTTCCGCCGACACGGCTAGCGTTCGGTTCCCCCGCACCACCAGGAGACCCCCCGTGCTTCGTCCCGAACTGCGCTCGGCGCTCGAGCTGCTCGCACGCAACCACCGCTGGACCTGGCAGCCGCGCACGCGGGCGCTGCTCGACGCGCTGCCCACTGCGGCACCAGGTCGGCACCCGCTGGTCGCGGTGCAGGCGCTCGACGACGACCACCTCGATGCGATCCTCGCCGACGAGGCCCGCCTGGCCCGGGTGCGGGCCGAGCTGGCAGGCCTGCGCCAGCAGCTCGTCACGCGCGTCGAGGCCCCCGACGTCGTCTACTACTCACCGGAGTTCGGCATCAGCGAGCTCGTCCCCCAGTACTCGGGCGGGCTCGGCATCCTCGCCGGCGATCACCTCAAGTCGGCCAGCGACCTCGGCACCGACCTCGCGGCCGTCGGTCTGTTCTACCGCGAGGGGTTCTTCCGTCAGGAGATCGGCGAGGGTCGCCAGGTCGAGCGCTACGAGGTGGTCGACCCGGCCGCGATCGGCATCGTCGACACCGGTCTCGTGGTGGAGGTGCCGATCGGTGACCGTGTCGTGCACGCCACCGTCCGCCGCCTCGACGTCGGCCGCATCCCGCTGCTCCTGCTCGACACCGACCGCGACGACAACTCGCCCGCCGATCGGGCCATCACCGACCGCCTCTACAGCGGTGACACCGAGCACCGCCTCCTCCAGGAGCTCGTGCTCGGCGTGGGCGGGGCCCGTGCGGTCGCCGCGATGGGCTGGGCGCCCACGGTCCACCACCTCAACGAGGGCCACGCCGGGTTCCTGGTGCTCGAGCTGCTCGACCGCGAGATCGCCGCGGGCGCGGGGCTGGCGGACGCGCTCGCGGCGGTGCGCTCCCACGTGGTGTTCACCACCCACACGCCGGTGCCCGCGGGCATCGACCGCTTCGTCCGCGGCCTGGTCGAGCCGGTGCTCGCACCGGTCGCGGCGCGCTGGGGGGTCGGCGTCGACGACGTCCTCGCGCTCGGCACCGACCCGGCCGACGCGCCCGGCACCTTCAACATGGCGGCGCTGTGCCTGCGGTCGTCGGTGCGCGCCAACGGCGTGTCGAAGCTGCACGGCGAGGTGAGCCGCCAGCTCTTCGCCGGGGTGCCGGGGGGCGCCGCAATCTCGCACGTCACCAACGGCGTCCACGCACGCACCTGGGTGGCGCCCGAGCTGCAGGAGCTGTTCGACGCCCGGCTCGGTGCCGACTGGGACCTCGGCGACCGCCAGGCGTGGACGCGCGCGTGGTGGCTCACCGACGACGACATCGTCGGCGTCCGGGCACGCATGCGCGAGCGGCTCGCCGGGCTGCTGCGCGAGCGCGCCGGGGTCGAGCTCGACCCGTCGGCGCTCGTCGTCGGGTTCGCCCGTCGATTCGCCACGTACAAGCGCGCCACGCTGCTGCTGGGCCAGCCCGATGCGCTCGAGGCACTGCTCGCCGACGACGACCGGCCCGTCCACCTCGTGTTCGCGGGCAAGGCGCACCCGGCCGACAAGCCCGGCAAGCAGCTGCTCGCCCAGGTGGTCGCGCACGGAGCGAGCCCCGCCGCGCACGGCCGCTTCACGTTCCTCCCCGACTACGACATGGCCGTCGCCCGTGCCATGTACGCGGGCAGCGACGTGTGGCTCAACACCCCGGTCCGCCCGCACGAGGCGTCGGGGACGAGCGGCGAGAAGGCCGCGCTCAACGGCGCGCTCAACTGCTCGATCCGCGACGGCTGGTGGGACGAGATGACCGACGGTCGCAACGGCTACGACATCCCCACGGCCGACAAGGCGCGCTCCGACCGCGCCCGCGACGAGGCCGAGTCGGCCGCGCTCGTGGCGCTGCTCGCCCAGATCGCCACGGATCGCCACGACGACCCCGCCGGATGGCTCGACCGCGTCCGCCACGTGTGGGCGAGCCTCGGACCGCAGGTCACGGCCACGCGCATGGTGGCCGACTACGAGCGGCTGGTCTACGGGCCGGTGCTCGCTCGTCACCAGCGCTGACATCCGCGGCGCGCCGACGGCGCGGTGGGAGCATGTTCGGCATGATCCGCATGGTCATCGCCTTCCTGTTCATCTTCCTGGTGGCCACGTTCCCGGCCACGTGGCTGCTGATGCTGTTCCTCGGCAACCTCGGCACCGGCCTGTCGTACTGGGGCACGCTCCCGCTCGGCATCCTCGTGTCGGCGCTGCTCGGCGGCGTGTCGGCACCGCGGACCGTCGCCGTCGCCGCCTGACCGGCGGCGGTCGTAGTCTCGGCGCGTGAGCGCCGCACCGATCGCCGTCAGCTCCTCGGACGACGGCACCGTCGTCACCGTCACCCTCGACCGGCCCGAGAAGCGCAACGCGCTCGCGCTCGATGTGATGGTCGAGCTCACCCGGGTGCTCGACGAGGTCGGCCGCAGCGATGCGCTCGGCGTCGTGCTCGCGGCCAACGGCCCGGTGTTCTCGGCCGGCCACAACTTCGGCGACATGCTCGGCGCCGACCTCGACGACGCCCGGCACCTGTTCGAGGTGTGCACCACGATGATGGACACGGTGCAGTCGATCCCGCAGCCCGTGATCGCCCGGGTGCACGCGCTCGCCACGGCGGCCGGCTGCCAGCTGGTGGCGTCGTGTGACCTGGCGGTCGCCGCCGACACGGCCGGGTTCGCGCTCCCAGGCGGCAAGGGCGGCCTGTTCTGCCACACGCCGGTGGTGGCGGTGGCCCGCAACGTCGGTCGCAAGCGTGCCCTCGAGATGGCGCTCACCGGTGATCCGATCGACGCGGCGACGGCGCTCGAGTGGGGCCTGGTGAACCGCGTGGTGCCCGCCGACGAGCTCGACGCGGCGGTCGACGACCTGATGGCGAGGGTGATCCGCGGCAGCGCCGCGTCGAAGGGCCTCGGCAAGCGGGCGTTCTACGCCCAGGTCGGTCTCGACCAGCCCGCCGCATACGCGCTGGCCATGGAGGTGATGGCGCGCTCGGCGATGCTGCCCGACGCGCAGGAGGGCTTCGCCGCGTTCTTGGAGAAGCGCCACCCGCACTTCGAGTCGGCGCCCGGCGACGCCGACTCGATCGACGTCACGCGTGGATGATCTCGAGCGGGGCTCCGAGCGACTCGGCGAG
>JALOLG010000093.1 GCA_025456105.1 Ilumatobacteraceae bacterium
CCAGTCGAGGAGACCTCCGGTGCCCGTTGAGTTCACGATGCCCAAGCTCGGCCTCACGATGGAGGAGGGCACGATCCTCGAGTGGCTCGTGCCCGACGGCACCGAGATCACCGACGGCACCCCGGTGCTCCTCGTCGAGACCGACAAGGTGGAGACCGAGGTGAACGTCTCGGGGAGCGGCCGCCTCGTGCAGACCGGTGCCGTGGGCGACACGTTCGCGTGCGGCGAGCGCATCGGCTGGCTGCTCGCCCCCGGCGAGGACCCTCCGGCCGCCACCGCCCCCACCCCCGCCGCTCCGAGCTCGACCGCCACCGCAGCGACGAATCGTGACCAAACCGCCTCGGTCACGATTCCTGCTCCGTCGCCGGGAGGATCCGCGACCGAAGCAGCGGTCGCGCCCGGAGGGCGGCTGCTGGCCTCGCCGAACGCCAAGCGCGTCGCCGCCGCCGCCGGGGTCGACCTGCGGACCATCCGGGGCACCGGCCCGGGCGGGCGGATCGTGTCGGAAGATGTGGAGGAGGCGGTCGCCCGTGGCACCGCCGCGCCTCGCGCCGCCGCACCCCTGGCACCGGCCCCCCGCCGCCCCGACGGGAGCGTGGCGGCGTCGGTGGCCGCCCGGAACCTGGCCGACCTGCTCGGCATCGACCTGGCCACCGTGGCGCCCGACCCCGTCGAGCGCCGCGTCACCCGCGACGCGGTGGCGCTGCACGTCCGGGCGCTGCTCGGTGGTGCCGCCCAACCGACCCCGGCACCGGCGGCACCGGCCGCACCGGCGACCGAGCCGCTCGCACCTGCCAGCCAGCCGCCCACCCGGGTCGTCCCGTTCAAGGGCATGCGGGGCACGATCGCCAAGCGGATGCACGGCGCCCTGCAGGGCATGGCGCAGCTGACGCTGTTCATGGACGCCGACCTCGACGCGGTCGTGGCCGACCGGGCCCGGCGGGCCGCCGACGGCCCTGCCCCCGGCTACACCGACTACATCATCGCGGCCGCGGCCAAGGCCCTCGGCGAGCACCCCGTCGTCAACAGCCAGGTGGTCGAGGAGGGCATCGCACTCCTGCCCGACATCCACGTCGGGATGGCCGTCGCCGTCGACGACGGCCTCATGGTGCCGGTCGTGCGCCACACCGATCGCCTCGATCTCGCCACCCTGTCGACCGAGACGACCCGCCTCGCGGAGGCCGCCCGCACCAAGTCGATCGGCCTCGACGACCTCGAGGGCGGCACGTTCTCGGTGACGGCGCTCGGCATGTTCGGGGTCGACGGGTTCACCCCCGTGATCAACCCGCCGAACACCGCGATCCTCGGTGTCGGCCGGCTGCGCGACGACCTCGTGCTCGTCGACGGCCAGGTCGCCACCCGCAAGCGCCTCACGCTGAGCCTCACCTGGGACCACCGCGTGTTCGACGGTGCGCCGGCCGCCGAGTTCTGCCGCACCATCGTGCGACTGCTCGCCGACCCCACCGGCTGGTGACCGATCCGAGCGGCGGCGGAGCCGGCACTCGCCGCTAGGCTCTCGGCTCCCAGCCCGGATAGCTCAGGGGTAGAGCAACGCACTCGTAATGCGTAGGTCGTGGGTTCGAATCCCACTCTGGGCTCCAGCTCGACACGGGCTCCAGCTCGACACGGGCTCGAGGAGGCGGTCCGCCATGACGACCCGGATGTTCGCCTTCCTCCGTGCCATCAACACCGGGGGCCGGCGGCTCACCAACGCCGACCTGCTCGAGCCCTTCCGGACGGCCGGGCTCCACGACGTCGCCGCGTACCAGGCGGCCGGCAACGTCGCCTTCCGCTGCGATCGCGACCCTCGTGAGGTCGAGGGGGAGCTCGCCCACCGGCTGTCGACCAGCTACGGGTTCGACACGCCGACCTTCGTGCGCACCGTCGACGAGGTGCGTGCGCTCCTCGCGGAGCTGCCCTTCGGTCCCAGCGACGTGGCGCCCACGCAGGGCCGCACGCAGGTCACGTTCCTCGCGTCGGTCCCCACCCCCGAGCAGATCGCAGCGGCCATGGCACTCGTGCCCGACGACGACCTGGTCGCGTTCGCCGGGCGGCACTGGTACTGGCTCCCGCGAGGCACCATCAGCGGGTCCGCGCTCCCCGTCACGCGCATCGAGCGCGTCGTCGGCACCATGACCATGCGCACGCTGACCACCCTGGATCGGATGGTCGTGCGCTTCGGCGACTGAGTGCGGGCGGCACCCCCGTATCCCCACGAGCCCGCCGGGCGCTCTCCGAGTGGATGAGGGACGACATCGATCTGCAGCGGCGCCTCCGGGCCCTCGGTCGCCACCCCGTGGAACCCGCGGTGGCCACGGCGCACCTGAGCGCGCTCGGCGTCGCCGGCTCCGGTCGTCTGCGCACCAGCGCGATCGTGACCGGCGCGGCCGCCGCAGTGGTCGCCGTCCTCGTCGTCGCCGGGATCGGGTTGGCCAGCCGCGCCGACGCTGGTCCCTCGGTGTCGCCCGCCACGTCACCGGGTGGGAAGGCGCCGGAGCAGCTCCCCGTTCCCGGCGACGACACGGGCGACGACGAGCCGACGGCACCCATGCCCGACGAGCCCGCAGCCGAGGCGTTCGAGTGCACCGGCCCGCCACCCTGGGCCGGCACCCCACCCGAGAGCGGCGAGTCGCGCGCGGCCGAGTCGCAGGCCTTCGAGGACTTCCGCGCCACCGAGTGCCCCGACGACGACCCGCCCGCTCCCGAGCCCGCCGAGCCCGAGGCCGACGAGCCGGTGCCGAGCGACGAACCGGCCGCACCGGGCTCCGACACCTTCGAGTGCACCGGCCCGCCACCGTGGGCCGGAACCCCGCCGGTGAGCGGCGAGTCGCGAGCCGCCGAGGCCCAGGCGCTCTCGGAGTTCCGCTCCACCCAGTGCCCCGACGACGACGCCGGGCGCCCCGAGGGAGCCGGACCACCGCCGCACGCCGGGCGCCCGGAGGGAGCCGGCCCGCCACCGCACGCCGGTCGGCCGGATCACGCCGGCCCGAAGGCCGATCGCCCCGGAGACTGAGCCCTCAGAGCCCCGGTGCGTTGGCGGCGCCGTGCGCCGTCCAGTAGTCGTTGATCGAGCGCTGGATCCGCACGTACCAGATGATGTTGCCGATGATGGGCAACAGGAACCACAAGCCCCAGATCGTGGTGATCGGGGGCTCCTTGCCCTCGTTGCGGTAGAGCACCTCGACCTCGTGGGCCATCAGGAACATCGTCACCGGCCCCACGAAGAACGTGAGGACGAGGTAGAGGATGCCGCCCAACCCGTCGTTCGCATGGCGCTTCAGCTCGTCGCCGTTCTGGTAGCTCCACACGAGCGCCCAGATGCCGAACGTCACGATGGTCAGCAGGATCACGAGCCCGGTCGACCGTCGCTTGCCCACCGGCCCCACCGTGCTCCCGGGCGGCGGAGGTGGCGGCATGTCACTCATGCCGTGACCGTAGCCCCGGCGCTCGGCGGTGATCAGCCCATCTGCGTCGTGTGGTCGACCTCGACCACCACGACCACGCGCTGGTCCCCCGGCTGATGCCACGGGTACGCGTCGACGCCCATGTACTTCTTGGCCATCGAGTCGATGAAGGCGTTGTCGGGATCGGGATCGATCCGCGCGACTCGCCCGCGCAGCTCGACGTATCGGTACGGGTTCTCCGGATCGGTGCCCGACACCGCGATCGTGGGGTCGGCCGTGAGGTTGCGGTACTTCTGGCGGCCGGTCGTGAGCGAGAACCGGAAGTGGTCGCCGTCGAAGCCTCCCCACACGGGCGAGGAGTGGATCGAGCCGTCGGGGCCCTTCGTGGCGACGTGCCAGAACACGAGCTTCTCGCGGAGATCGGCGTGCGAGTCGGGGAAGGCGGTCATGGATCGGCCAACCTCGTCACCACCGCTCCTATTCCCGGCACGGCTCGTCGATCGGGCCGTACGCTCGCAGCGTGGAGTGCGTCGCCGATCACTGGCAGAGGATCTGGGCGCGCGACCCCGCCGAGCTGAGCTGGACCCAGCTCCACGCGGAACCTTGAGCGACGCTGGTGCGTCGCGTGTCGACGCCCGACGACCGGGTGGTGACGGTGGGCGCCGGTGCCAACCCGCTCGTCGGCACGCTGCTCGACGCCGGGTACCACGACGTGGCCGCGGTCGACGTCGCGCCCGCTGCGCTCGATGCGCTGCGCGCGGACCTCGGCGACCGCGCCGACCTCGTCGAGTACGTCGTCGGTGACGTCCGCAGCCTCGTGCTCGACCGGCCGGCCGACGTCTGGCACGACCGCGCCACGTTCCACTTCCTCAGCGATCCGGCCGACCGCGCGCGCTACGCCGAGCGCGCCGCGGCGGCCGTGCGCACCGGTGGCCACCTCGTGATCGCCACGTTCGCGCCGGACGGGCCGACGACGTGCAGCGGCCTCTCGGTCGAGCGCCACGACGCCCGATCCCTCGCGACCGCCTTCGCGGGCTGCTTCGAGCTGGTCCACACCGAGCGATCGATCCACCGCACGCCGGCCGGCGCCGAGCAGCCGTTCACGCACGCCGTGCTCCGACGGACGCTGCGCTGACGACCGGGCGGGGTCGCCGCCGTACGCTCGAGGGCGCATGGCAGCGCGACGAACGGCCGGCAGCGACGGCGCACCGGTCGACCTCCGCGACCCGGACGAGGCCGACGTCGCGCGCCGAGTCGCCTATGCCTGGCGCGAGCTCCGTCGCGGCGCCGCCACGGCCGCGCTGCGCGACCACTTCTTCGGCGCCGGTCCCGGATCGCTCGACCCGGGCCAGATGGACACCCTCGACGTCCTGGTGACCAAGCCCGAGTGGCGGATGAGCGAGCTGGCCGATGCCCTGCGGGTGGAGGCGTCGACCGCCACCCGCGCCGTGCAGCGGCTCGTGAACGACGGCCTCGCCGAGCGCCGACCGAGCGGCGACGACGGTCGGGTGGTCATGGTCGCGCCCACCGCCGAGGGCGTCCGACGGCACGACGACGTGTCGCAACGGCGCGGTGATGCACTGAGCACCATCCTGGGGGAGTTCGACCGCCGCGAGCGCCGCGATCTCGCCGACCTCATGAACCGCCTCGTCGACGCGGTCGACGAGTTCGTGGCGGGGCTCGACGACACCACGGCCGCCGGCGACCACCGGTAGATCGGCGCTCGCCGACCAACGGTAGGGTCGCCGGTCGTGGCCGATCGATCGACCTTCGCCGCCGAGGCGATGCAGTACGCCCCGCAGCTCTACTCAGCCGCCCTCCGCATGACCCGCAACGCGGCCGACGCCGAGGACCTGGTGCAAGAGACGTACCTCCGCGGCTTCCGTGGCTACGAGTCGTTCACCGAGGGGACGAACCTGCGGGCGTGGCTGTTCCGGATCCTCACGAACACCTACATCAACACCTACCGGGCCAAGCAGCGCCGCCCGCAGGAGACCGACCTCGCCGACGTCGAGGACCTGTTCCTCTACCGCCGGCTGCCCGCGTTCGAGTCGGCCGCCAGCACCATGTCGGCCGAGCAGTCGTTCTTCGAGCTGTTCACCGACGACGAGGTGAAGCAGGCGCTCGAGGACCTGCCGGAGGCCTTCCGGCTGCCCGTGCTGCTCGCCGACGTCGAGGGGTTCGCCTACAAGGAGATCGCCGAGATGCTCGACATCCCGATCGGCACGGTCATGTCGCGGCTGCACCGGGGAAGAAAGGCGATGCAGCGCGCGTTGTACGAGTTCGCCGAGGCGCGAGGCCTCGTCACCCCGCTCGAAACCGCTCCAGCCGCCGAGCCGACGGAGGGTCCCTGACATGACCGACTGCAACGAGACCATCCGTGAGCTCGACGCGTTCTTGGACGGTGAGCTGTCCGACGACGCCCGCAGCGCCATCCACGAGCACCTGTCGGCGTGCAACGACTGCCTGTCGGCGTTCGACTTCCACGCCGAGCTGCGCACGGTGATCCAGCTCAAGTGCCAGAACGACGAGATGCCGGCCGGGCTGCTGGCCAAGATCGAGCACTGCTTCGAGATCGACTTCGACGGCGACGGCCGGGTGGGCTGACCCCGGGGAGTGGGTCGAGCGCCTCGCCGCTGGCTAGTCTGCGTCCCGTGCTCGCCGCGAACATCTGGCACTGGTGGATCGGGGTCGTGTTGTTCTTCGGCCTCGTGCTCGTGGCCGTCGCCATGATCGCCGGCTACCTGAAGGCCGTCAGCGCGCAGCGCTACGACCGCGAGCGCATGCGCGAGCCTCTGCGCGAGCCCGGGCCCTGACCTCCGCCGAGCTCCTCCCCCGCTGCACGGTCCCGCCCCCCGGCCGCGCCGTCGCGTGCGCCGTGTCGGGCGGCGCCGATTCCACGGCGCTGGCCGTGCTCGCCGTGGCCGCCGGGTGCACCGTCACGATCCACCACGTCGACCACGGCATCCGTCCGGACTCCGCCGACGACGTCGAAGCCGTCCGCGCCATCGCCGAGCG
>JALOLG010000094.1 GCA_025456105.1 Ilumatobacteraceae bacterium
TCCGCGAGGCCGCCGCGACGTTCCTCGCCGATCCGGCGCCGCTGCACGGGCTGATCCTCAACGCCGGTGTCATGGCCACGCCGTTCGAGCACACGGCCGACGGGTTCGAGCGCCAGCTCGGCACCAACCACCTCGGCCACTTCCTGCTGTCGGTGCTGCTCGCCGACCGGCTGGTGGCATCCGCGCCCGCACGGGTGGTGATGCTGTCGTCGGCCGGCCACAAGATGGGCGACGTCGACCTCGACGACCCGAACTTCGAGCGCCGTCACTACGACCCGTTCGTGTCGTACGGCCAGTCGAAGACCGCCAACGTGCTGCACGCCGTCGGGTTCGACGCCCGCTACGCCGACCGTGGGGTGCGGGCCTTCGCCGTGCACCCGGGCGGGATCCACACCGAGCTCGGTCGCTACATGGACGAGTCGGTGATCGCGCAGCTGCTCGCGATGGTGGCCGAGGGCGAGACCGGCGGCGGGTTCCGGTGGAAGTCGGTGCCCGAGGGCGCGGCCACGTCGGTGTGGGCGGCCACGTCGCCCGACCTCGACGGCCGTGGCGGGCTCTACTGCGAGGACTGCCAGGTGTCGCCGGTGATCGGCCCCGACGGCGACCTCAACGACGTCGGCGTGCTCGCCCGGGCCGTCGACCCGGCCACCGCCGACGCGCTGTGGGCCCTCAGCGAGCGCCTCGTCGGCCTCACCGGCTGACCGTCAGAACGCGTGGCGGCGGGTGAAGCCGCCGTCGACCACGACGTTCTCGCCCGTCACCCAGGAGGCGGCCGGGCTGGCGATGAACGCGACCACGCGGGCCACCTCGTCGGCGCTGCCGAGCCTGCCCTGGGGCTGATGGGCGACGTTCTCGGCGTAGTACTCCGGGAGGCGGCGCTGGATCCGGTCCCACGAGCCGCCCTCGATGAAGATCGGCCCCGGCGACACCGTGTTGGCGCGGATGCCCTGCGGCGCGAGATCGATGGCGAGCTGGCTCATGTAGTTGACGAGCGCGGCCTTCATCGCGCCGTAGCTGAAGCCGCCGCCGGGGAAGCCGTGGTACTCGACCGCGGTGATCGTGCCGATCTGCACGATGCTCGCCGCATCGCTCGCCTCGAGGTGGGGGAGTGCGGCATCGACGAGCGCCACCGTCGAGAGCACGTCGACCTCGAAGTTCTTGCGCCAGCCCTCCGGTGACCGCGGCACCCCGCCGAGGGCGGACACGTTCGACACGACGATGTCGAGCCCGCCCATCTGCTCGGCGCTCTGAGTCGCCCAGGCGCCGAGCGCGTCGTGGTCGGCCGCGTCGACGACCGCGGTGAGGCAGCGCTCGCCGAGCGCGTCACGCGCCGAGTCGAGGTGCTCGGGCGTGCGCCCGCAGATGGCGACCGTGGCGCCCTCGCCGACGAGCACCTCGGCGACCGCCCGCCCGATGCCGCGCGACCCGCCGGTGACGATCGCCCGCTTCCCACCCAGTCCCAGATCCATCGCGGCAGCGTAGGCGCCGTGGACCAGTTGGCTAGACTTGGCCAAGTGGGGACCCGGATCGTCAACACGCATGACGCGAAGACGCACCTGTCCGAGCTGATCCGCGAAGCCGAGGACGGTGGCGAGGTCATCGTGGCCCGCAACGGCCGCCCGGTCGCGAAGATCATCCCGTGGCCACCGGCTCGCCCTGCTCGCCGCCGAGGCGCGTGGGCCGGCCGGGTCGACATCGCACTCGACGACCTCATGGCACCCGACGCCGACATCGCCGCCCTGTTCGGTGACGCAACACGATGAGGCTCCTGCTCGACAGCCACGTCGCGCTGTGGTGGCTCGCCGACGACCGCGCACTCGGGGCGTCGTGCGCCGACCACATCGAGACGGCCGACGAGGTGTGGTTCTCGGCGGTGACGCCGTGGGAGCTCGGCATCAAGCGATCGCTCGGGAAGATCGCGTACCCGGACGGGCTGTCGGCGACGTTGCGCTCGGAGGGGTTCGCCGAGCTCGCGATCTCGGCCTCCCACGCCGGGCGCGCGGCCGATCTACCGCCCCACCACGGCGACCCGTTCGACCGGATGCTCGTGGCGCAGGCCCAGCTCGAGTCGCTCGTGCTGGTGAGCGCCGACCGGTCGATGCGGCCGTACGACGTCGTGCTGCTCGACCCGCTGATCTGACGAGACGGCGCGCTCGCTACCGTCGCGCCATGGCGACGATCCTGGCTCACATCCGTGTCAACGAGGGCAAAGAGGCGCAGTTCGAGGAGATCGCCCGGATGCTCTACGAGCGCACCCACGCCACCGAGACCGGCGTGCGGCGCTACGAGTACTGGCGGGGCTCGGCGCCGCGCACGTACTACACGCTGCTCGCGTTCGACGACTTCCGGACGTTCATCGCGCACCAGACGAGCCCGCACCACGAGGAGGCGTCGCCGCAGTTCGTCGGCGTCTTCGAGTCGTTCCGGCTCGAGTGGGTCGACCCCATCCAGGGGGCGAGCGACCTGCCGCCCACGGAGTCGCAGGACATGCCCGCCGACGCCGACGAGCTGACGGTCACGTACGCGCAGCGCTTCGCCGCCGACGTCGCGGCGTGGTGGCAGGGCCTGCGATGATGAGCGCCGACACCGCACGTGTCCCGACCGGAGGGGATCCGACATGACCGACCTCGCACCCACGCCCTGGTTCCTCAAGGGGAACTACGCGCCCGTCGACGACGAGCTCACTGCGTTCGACCTCCCGGTCACCGGAGCCATCCCGTCGTCGCTCGGCGGCCTCTACCTCCGCAACGGCTCCAACCCGAAGTCGGGAGCGGCCGGGCACTGGTTCTTCGGTGACGGCATGGTGCACGGCGTGCGCCTGGCCGGGGGGAAGGCCGAGTGGTACCGCAACCGCTACGTGCGCACCACGAAGTTCGAGAAGGGTCTCGACGCGATGGACCCCGAGACCATCTTCGACCCCACGGCATCGGCAGCGAACACGCACGTGCTCGCCCACGCCGGGCGCATCTGGGCGCTCGAGGAGGGGCACCTCCCGTACGAGCTGACGCCAGAGCTCGACACCAAGGGCGTCGACGACTTCGGCGGCAAGCTCACGACGGCCTTCACCGCGCACCCGAAGCTGTGCCCCGAGACCGGCGAGCTGCACTTCTTCGGCTACTCGGCCGTGGCACCGTTCCTGACCTACCACGTGCTCGACGCGAGCGGCGTGCTCGTGCACTCGGCCGAGATCACCGTGCCGAAGGGCACGATGATGCACGACTTCATGATCACGCGCGACCACGCGATCTTCATGGACCTGCCGGTGGTGTTCGACCTCGACAACCCGGTCGCACCGATCCGCTGGGACGACGACTACGGCGCGCGGATCGGCATCCTGCCGCGCATGGGCACCGACGCCGACGTCCGGTGGTTCGAGGTCGAGCCGTGCTACGTCTTCCACCCGCTCAACGCCTACGTCAGCGGCGACACCGTCGTGTGCGACGTCGGACGCTCCGAGTCGATGTGGCGCGACTCGATGGACGACTTCAAGCCGTCGTACCTGCACCGCTGGACGTTCGATCTGGCCACCGGCGCCGTCGGCGAGGCGCAGCTCGACGAGGTGTCGCACGGGTTCCCCCGGGTCGACGATCGCGTCGTCGGCCTGCAGCACCGCTACGGCTGGGGCGCTGCGCCTCGGGCGGGATCACCGACGCTGCTCGGCAACGCCGGCGTCGTCGTGAAGTGGGATCTGCAGACCGGCCAGCAGTCGACCTACGACTTCGGTCCCACCGCGCACCCCGGCGAGTTCGTGTTCGTGCAGGACTCCGATGCAGCCGGCGAGGACGAGGGCTGGGCGATGGGCTTCGTCTACGAGGAGTCCACCGACACCACCGACCTCGTCATCCTCGATGCGTCCGCGCCCGGCAGCGAGCCGGTCGCCCGTGTGCACATCCCGCAGCGGGTGCCGTTCGGGTTCCACGGCAGCTGGGTCGACGACTCGGTGCTGCCGGGCTGACGCGAAAGACCCCCGTGGACGTCACCGACGCCGTTGCCGCGCGCCGCTCGATCCGCGCCTTCCTGCCCGATCCCGTCGACGATGCACTCGTGGCGTCGCTGCTCGAGCGCGCGGCACGAGCGCCGTCCGGCGGCAACCTCCAGCCGTGGCGCATCTACGTGATCAACGGCCCGGCCATGGACGAGTTCCGGTCGTTCCTGGCGCAGCGACCACCCATCGAAGCGCCCGCCTACGACATCTACCCGCCCGATCTCCACGAGCCCTATCGCACCAACCGCTTCACGGTGGGCGAGCAGATGTACGAGCTGCTCGGGATCCCGCGCGACGACAAAGCGGCGCGCCTCGCCCGGGTGGCGCAGAACTACGACTTCTTCGGCGCGCCGTGCGGGCTGTTCTGCTTCGTCGACCGGCGGATGGGCCCACCGCAGTGGTCGGACCTCGGGATGTTCCTCCAGACCTTCATGCTGCTCGCCGTCGAGGCCGGGCTCGCCACCTGCGCGCAGGAGGCGTGGGCGATGCGGTCGCAGGCGGTCAGCGAGTTCGTCGGGGCACCTGAGGACCAGACGATCTTCTGCGGCATGGCGATCGGCCACGCCGACCCCGACGCCCCGGTGAACGCCCTCGTCAGCGAGCGCCAACCGCTCGCCGAGTGGGCGACGTTCGTGCGCCGGTAGGGCCGGTCGGGCCGCCGCGTCAGCGTCAGGAGCCCGCCCCGTCGCTCTGGTCACGATTCATCGCCACGACGGCCCACGAATCGTGACCAAGGCGCCTTGGTCACGATCTCGTGCAGGGTGGGCGGAGCGGTTCAGGCGAGGATGCGGACGGGGGTCGTGCCGTCCCAGCCCCGCGACGCGTCGGCGACCATGGTGTAGAAGCCGAGGAGGCGGTCGGACGGCTCGTAGAGCTCGACGAGGTGACCGAGCGCAGCGCGGGCGTCGTGGAACGCGAACGACTGGCCGCCACTCGTGGACGCCCGCAGCACCTCGGGCCATCCCTGCGACTCGCACCACGCCGCCGCGGCGTCGAGCGACGGCACCATGAACGCCACGTGGTGCACCCGACCCGGCTCCACGACGGGCGGCGTGTGCTCCTGCACCAGCTCCACCATCAGCGGGCCCCACTGCCCGTAGGCCGACGAGTGGTCGAACGGCGCGTCGACGCCGTGCACCCGCGAGGTCGCGAGCGCGATGTGACGCAGCACGAAGAACGGCCCGGCACCGGTCGAGGTGGCGAAGCGCTCGGCCGCGGCCACCACGTCGTCGACCGCGTACGCCACCTGCACCGGCGCACCGAGGGGGCTCCCCACCTCGCTCACGCCGCCACCCCCATCGGTACGGTGCGGCCATGGATGCCATCGCCGACCTGCTCGACCGCCAAGCGATCATCGACGTCACGATCGCCTACACGTGGGCGCTCGACACCAAGGACTGGGACGCGCTCGACGACGTCTTCCTGCCCGACGCCACGGCCGACCTCGGCCTGCCCCACACGCACATCGGCCGCGATGCCATCAAGGAGCGCATCAGCGGCGCGCTCGGTCCGCTCGACGACAGCCAGCACCTCATCGGCAACCACGACGTGCGCATCGACGGCGACACGGCCACCTGCCGCTGCTACCTCCACGCCCAGCACGTCCTGCACGCAGCCGCCGACGAGGGCACCGGCGGCCCGCTGTTCGTGGTGGCCGGCCGCTACGAGGACCGGTTCGTGCGCACCCCCGAGGGGTGGCGCATCGCCTACCGGACCCTGATCACCATGTGGACCGCCGGCAACGTGGCGGTCGTCCGCCGCCCGCACTGATCAGCGCTCCACGTACGGGTCGAGCAGCTGCTCCACCCGCAGCTCGGGGGGCACGCGGTCGATCCCGATCATGCGGTCGAGCTGCTCGTGGAAGTGCCAGATGCGCCGCTCCTGGTAGTTGATCGGCACGCCGCGCATCGCCGGCGACTCGAGCGAGCGCTGCATCGGCGCCATGTTCATGAAGTCCTCGGCCATGATCCGCCCGAACGTCTCGAGCCGCACCTGCCAGTTGGGTGGCAGCCCCTCGGCCGGGTCGAAGTCGATGGGCGCGTAGTGGGTCCAATCGATGCGCGTGGTGGAGCGATCGATCGGCCAGAACGTGATGAACGGGAAGCCATACGCCGCGATCGGCGTGATGAGGTTGGGGAACACCGAGTACGCGGTGCTGGTCGAGCGCACCATGTCGTTGACGGTCTCGATGTCGGTGAAGCCGGCCGGGACGAAGTGCTGCCAGTCGTCCCAACCGGCCATGCCGAGTGCCGCGCACGCGGTCTGCGAGAACGGGGTGACCATGCGCGAGGCGCCGTTGGGGAGGAGCCCCATCGTGGCGCCGCGGTTGTCGAGCTGGGTCTCGCCGTTGCGCTGATGGATGTGGCGGAAGTGGTACACCTC
>JALOLG010000002.1 GCA_025456105.1 Ilumatobacteraceae bacterium
CAAGGGGTCGATCTTCCCGAAGCACCGCGGCGACCTGCTCGAGGCCACCGTCGTGACGCGCCGGATGGTCGACGGGCTGATCGAGTCGAGCCGCTACCTCCGCAACCCCCTCGACGTGCTCGCGCAGCAGATCGTGGCGCACGTGGCGATCAGCGGCGAGGTGCCCGTCGCCGAGCTGGGCCGGCTCGTGCGGCGCAGCGCCGGGTTCGCCGAGCTGTCCGACGAGCTCTTCGCGAACGTCCTCGACCTCCTCGCCGGCCGGTACCCCAGCGAGGAGTTCTCCGAGCTGCGGCCCCGGATCGTGTGGGACCGCGTCGCCGACGTCGTGCGGCCGCGCGAGGGATCGCGCCGGCTCGCGGTCACCAGCGGCGGCACGATCCCCGACCGGGGGCTGTTCGGTGTGTTCCTGCCCGACGGCACCCGGGTGGGCGAGCTCGACGAGGAGATGGTGTACGAGAGCCGGCCCGGCGAGACCTTCGTGCTCGGCGCGTCCACCTGGCGGATCGAGGACATCACGTTCGAGCGGGTCACGGTCAGCCCGGCACCCGGCGAGCCCGGCAAGATGCCGTTCTGGCACGGCGACCGCCCCGGCCGGCCGCTCGAGCTGGGCCGCGCGCTCGGCGCCTTCGTGCGCGAGATCCGCGAGCTCCCCGAGCCGGCCGCGCTCGAGCGGCTCCGCGACCACTACGCGCTCGACGCCTTCGCGGCCGGCAACGTCGTGCAGTACCTCCACGAGCAGGCCGAGGCCACCGGCGCCGTCCCCGACGATCGCACGGTGGTGGTCGAGCGGTTCCGCGACGAGATCGGCGACTGGCGGGTGTGCGTGCTGTCGCCGTTCGGCACACCCGTGCACGCGCCGTGGGCGATGGCGATCGAGCGCCGCCTCGTCGAGCGCTACGACCTCGCGGTGGAGACCATGTGGGGCGACGACGGCATCGTGATCCGCCTGCCCGAGGCGGCCGACGAGCTGCCGCTCGACGCGCTGGTGGTCGACCCGGAGGAGATCGACGAGCTGGTGGTGGCGACGCTGCCCCAGACGTCGCTCTTCTCGGCCCGGTTCCGTGAGTGCGCCGGACGGGCGCTCCTGCTGCCGCGACGCCGCCCCGACCGTCGCACGCCGCTCTGGCAGCAGCGCCAGCGCGCCGCCGACCTGCTGGCGGTGGCGGCCCGCTACCCGACGTTCCCGATCCTGCTCGAGACGTCACGTGAATGTGTCCAGGATGTGTTCGACGTGCCGGCCCTGCGCGAGGTGCTCGGCCAGCTGCGCAGCCGTTCGGTGCGGCTGGTGCAGGTCGACACCCCGCGCGCGAGCCCGATGGCGTCGAGCCTGCTGTTCAGCTGGATCGCCGCCTACATGTACGAGGGTGACGCGCCGCTCGCCGAGCGGCGTGCGGCCGCGCTGGCGCTCGACCGCGAGCTGCTCCGCGACCTGCTCGGCGCAGAGGAGCTGCGCGAGCTGCTCGATCCCGGAGTGCTGGCCGACGTCGAGCTGCAGCTGCAGTGCCTCGCCGACGGGTATCGAGCCCGCTCCGTCGACGAGCTGCACGACGTGCTCCGCAAGGTCGGCGACCTCACGCTCGCCGAGCTCGACCTGCGTGCCGACCATCGCGCCAGAGCCTGGGTCGACGAGCTGCTGGCGCAGCGGCGGGCGATCGAGGTCCAGCTCGGTGGCGAGACGCGGGTCGTCGCCGCCGAGGACGCCGCCCGCTACCGCGACGGCCTCGGCTGCGCGCTCCCGCTCGGGCTGCCGGCCGCCTTCACCGAGCCGGTGCCCCGACCGCTCGAGGAGCTCGTCGGCCGGTATGCGCGCACGCACGGGCCGTTCACCGCACTCGACGTCGCGAGCCGCTGGGCCACCGGTGTCGAGCGGATCACCGGTGCACTCGGCGCGCTCGCCGGAGCCGATCGCGTGGTGCTCGGCGAGTTCCGGCCCGACGGCGTGACCCGCGAGTGGTGCGACGTCGACGTCCTGCGATCGCTGCGCCGCCGGTCGCTCGCGGCGCTGCGCCGCGAGGTGGAGCCGGTCGAGCAGCCGGCGCTCGCCCGCTTCGCACTCGCGTGGCACGGCATCCCGGCCGACCGCGGGGGCGTCGCCGCCCTCGTCGAGTCGCTCGGCGTGCTCTCGGGGACCCCGCTCGTCGCGTCGGCGCTCGAGGTCGACATCCTCCCGCTGCGGGTGCGGGGGTACCGGGCGCCGCTGCTCGACGAGCTGTGCACCTCGGGCGAGGTGGTGTGGGTGGGCGCCGGTGCGATCGGCGCGCGCGACGGCCGGGTCCGGCTGTGCTTCGTCGACCAGCTGCCCACGCTCGCGGCCGGGTGGGAGCACCCCGACCCGCCCGAGGGTGCGCTCCACGACGCGATCCGCGCCGCCCTCGCGTCGCAGGGCGCGAGCTTCTGGGGGCAGCTCCGGGCCGCCGCCCCCGGCGCCACCGACACCGAGCTGCTCGCTGCGCTCTGGGACCTGGTGTGGGCCGGGGAGGTCACCAACGACTCGCTCGCCCCGCTGCGCGCCGTGCTCGGTGGTGCCGGCGCGAAGCCGGCGAGCAGCGCCGTGCCGCGTCGACCCCGCCCCGGTCGGCTCACCCGGCTCGGCCCGCCGGCCGGGGCAGGTCGCTGGAGCCTGGTCGCACCGCTGCTCCAGCCGGTGCCGCCGCCCACCGAGGTGGCCCACGCCCAGGCGCTCCAGCTGCTCGAGCGGCACGGGGTGATCACCCGCGAGACGGTGCTCGCCGAGGGCGTGGTCGGTGGGTTCACCGCGGTGTACGGCGTGCTGAAGGTGCTGGAGGAGCGTGGCCAGGCCCGCCGCGGCTACTTCGTCGACGGCCTCGGCGGCGCGCAGTTCGCCGTGCCGGGTGCCGTCGACCGCCTGCGGGCGGCCCGCCACACGGCCGACCCCGAGCTGCACCCCGACGACGTGCCGGCCCCGGTGGTGCTGGCCGCCACCGACCCGGCCCAGCCGTACGGCGCCACGCTGCCGTGGCCCGGATCGGCCGGCCGACCGGCGCGGTCGGCCGGTGCGCTCGTGGTGCTGCGCGCCGGCGTGCCGCTCGTGTGGTTCGAGCGTCGCGGCCACCGGCTGGCGACGTTCCCGGCCGCCGCCGGGGATCCTGGGTGGGCCGTGGCGCTCGCCGGGCTCGTCGACACCGGTCGCGCCCGGTCGGTCGAGGTGCGCACCGTCGACGGCGAGCCGGTCGGGGGTGTCGCAGCCGACGTGCTGCGCGCGGCCGGGTTCGCCGACGGCTACCGCGGCCTCGTGGTGCGGGCGCGCCGTCAGGCGTAGCGGTCGGCGAGCTCGCCGATGGTGGCGTGGAACCCGGCGATCAGGTCGTCGATGATCTCGGCCACGGGCCGCACCGACTCGATCCGCCCGGCCACCTGGCCGGTGAGCGGGATCGACGCCTCCATGTCGCCGCCGAAGTAGAGCTCCTGCACCCGTCCGAAGCGCTCCATCCCCACGTGCTCGTCGCGCTCGAGCTGCGACGTGAGCTCGGTGCGCAGGGCCCGCAGGCCGGGTCGGCTGTGGCGGTTGAGGAACACCGTGTCGGTCTCGGCGGCGGCGACGATCGCTCGCTTCCAGTTGTCGTGCACCGGCGACTCGGCGGCCGACACCATCCGGGTGCCGAGCTGCACACCCTCGGCACCGAGCGCGAACGCGGCGGCCATCGAGCGGCCGTCGACGATGCCGCCGGCGGCGATGATCGGCACGTCGACCTTCGACGCGACGAGCGGGAGCAGCACCATCGAGGCGACGTCGCGCGGGTTCTTGAACCCGCCGCCCTCGCCACCTTCCACCACGAGGCCGTCGACGCCGGCGTCGACCGCCTTGAGCGCGCCCGCGAGGGTGGGGACGACGTGGAACACCGTGAGCCCGGCGTCCTTCAGCTGGGCGGTGTACTTGGTGGGGTCGCCGGCCGACGTCGTGACGAACCGCACGCCCTGCTCGACCACGAACTCGACGATCGCCGGGTCGCGGACGAACGCCTGGGCGATGTTCACGCCGAACGGCCGGTCGGTGAGCTCGCGCATGCGCTCGATCTCGCGGCGCACGGCGTCGAGCTCGCCCGACGACGTCTCGATGATCCCCATCCCGCCGGCGTTCGACACCGCGCTCGCCAGCTGCGAGCGGGCGATCCACCCCATCGGGGCCTGGACGACGGGGTGCTCGACCCCCAGCAGCTCGGTGACGCGGTTGACGATCGGGCGGGTCGCGGCGGCCATCCGCCCATCTTGGCCAGCCGGGGGGTCGCCGGATCAGCCGAGGGAGCGCAGGCCGGCCCACGCGAGGCCGGCGATGCGGTGGGCGACCTCGTCGGGGTCGAACTGCTCGCCCCGCTCCACGAGGTGGCGGCTCGCGCTCTCGGCGATGCCGATGAGCGCGTGTGCGAACACGCGCTGCACCTCGGGATCGACGTCGACGGCGATGAGCGGGGCGATCGCGGTGGCGGCGTCGTCGGTGATGCGGCGGAGCGTGTCGCGGAACTCGTCGTCGCGGCGCATGCTGCCGCCGAACAGCAGCACGAACTCGTCGTGGTCCTGGGCCACCCAGCGGAAGTAGGCCTGGTAGCCGCGCTCGGTCTGGGCCTTGCCGTCGGGGGCGTCGGCGGTGGCCTTGGCGATCGCGCCGAGCAGCCGGTTGCCGACGTCGTCGATCAGCTCCTCGTACAGGTGACGCTTCGAGTCGAAGTGCTGGTACAGCACCGGCTTGGTGACACCGGCCGCCTCGGCGACGTCGTTCATCGAGGCACCGTGGTAGCCGGACCTGCCGAACACCTCGAGGGCGACGTCGAGGATCTGCTGGCGACGTTCGGGGGCGCTGAGTCGGACCGTCATGGGCTACCCGATGGTAACGAGGTCGATGCCCGGAACGTCACCGGCTGCGTCGCGATGGTCGTCTCGTCGACGACGTGCTCGATGGTCGTCTCGTCAACGACCGTGTTCGATGTCGTCGCGCTCGGCCGCCTTGACGGCGTAGCCCACGATGATCGAGGGCGCGAGCAGCACGAACGAGGCGACCAGCGTGGCGGTGACGGCGGTGGCCATGGCAGGCGAGAACCCCACGACGACGGCCACCACGAACAGCACGACGGCCACCAGCAGGAGCAGGTAGCCGGTGCGGTTGGCGACCGCCGTCCAGCGGGCCACCTGCGCCCGACGGGCCCGCACGGGGTCGTCGTCGAGCCGGGGCTCCGGGGTGCGGGCGTCGTCGGCGGCCATACAGTGGCCGGCCATGGTACGGCTCGAGCACCGTGACGACATCGCACCCGGCGTCGTGGTGGTGGTGCTCGACCGCCCCGAGCGCCGCAACGCGGTCGATCACCCCACGCTCGTCCGCCTGCGGGAGGTGCAGCACGAGGTGGGGTCCGCCCGGGTCGTCGTGCTCACCGGCGAGCCGCCGGCGTTCTGCGCCGGTGCCGATCTCACGGGGGTCGACGAGGACGAGTTCGCGTCGGCCCTGGCTGGCGTGCTGCGGGGTTTCACCGAGCTGCCGCTGCCGGTGATCGCGGCCGTCGACGGCGCGGCGCTCGGCGCGGGCACCCAGCTCGCCGCCGCGTGCGACCTGCGCGTGGCCACGCCGACGAGCAGGTTCGGGATCCCTGCCGCCCGGCTGGGGTTGATGGTCGACCACTGGACGGTCGAGCGGCTGTCGCGGGAGCTGGGCTGGTCGACGGCCCGGGCGATGCTGGTCGCCGCCGAGACCTTCGACGGTGAGCGCCTCCACCGGTCGGGGTTCGTGCATCGCCTCGGCGGGATGGATGCCGCGCTCGCGTGGGCCGGCGAGCTCGCCGGTCTCGCGCCGCTCACGATGGCCGGCCACAAGCTCGGGCTCGAGCGCTCGGCCCCGCCGCCGCAGCACGACGAGGTCTTCGAGATCGCCCGACGCGAGGCGTGGGCGAGCGCGGACGCCGCCGAGGGCCGGCGCGCGTTCCTCGAGAAGCGGCCGCCGCGCTTCACCGGTCGCTGATCCGTGCCGATGACGGGTGGGATGATTCGGGTCGTGACGAACGCGGTGCCATCAGCCGATCGGGTGCCGAGCCGGCTGTACCACTTCAGCGACGACGCGCACCTCGAGCGGTTCGTGCCGCACGTGCCGCCCTCGAACCCGGGGCACCCGCCCGCGGTGTGGGCGATCGACGACGAGCACGCGCCGCTCTACTGGTTCCCGCGGATGTGCCCGCGCATCAGCGTCTGGGCGCGGACGCCTGAGGAGCAGACCGTGCTCACCGAGCAGCTCGGCACCGAGGCCAGGCGGGTGTGCGCTGCCGAGTCGCACTGGCTCGAGGGGATCCGTCGCGGCCACCTGTACCGCTACGTGTTCGACGGTGCCCGGTTCCACCCGTGGGAGCAGGCCGACGGCCAGTACGTGACCGACCAGGTGGTGGAGCCCGTCGCCGTGGAGCGCCTCGACGACCTGCTGGGCCTGCACGCCGCGGCCGAGGTCGAGCTGCGCATCACCCCCCGCCTCGGTCGCCTGATGGACCAGATCACGGCGTCGGGTCTTCCCTTCAGCTTCGTGCGCATCCGCGACGCCCGCCGCTGAGCGCCGGGGCCGGGGACGCATCACCCGATCTGGGTGCGATTCGTGCCGGGTTCCGGCGACAGACGCACCCCGACGAGCGGCGAGCGGCACGATCTGCACCCAGGGTGCACTGGGTGCCACCGGACGGGTGTCGAGCGCTGGCGTGGTCAGAAGCCGGGCGGCAGGAGCCGGTTGACGTTCTGGAAGAAGAAGTAGAGGACCACCACGAACGGCACGATGCCGACGGCGAGGCCGACGAGATCGTGGCGGGTGCGCCGGCTGAGCAGGTAGGCCCCGACGGCGATCAGCGTGAGCAGCGCGCCCCAGAGGGCGATCTGCCCCCACGCGTCGGGGTCGCTGAACCAGCCGCGGGCGAACGCATCGGCGGTGGCGTCGGTGACCTGGCCGGTGGACGCATCGGTGCCGCCACCTCCGTCGACCGGCGTGGTGACCACCGGGACCGACTCCGGTGTCGCCTCGGGGTCCGACGTGACCGGTGCGGTGCCGTCGGTGGGGGCCTCGGTGGTGGCGGGGACCTCCTCGGGGACCTCCTCGTCGGGCAGCGCCTCCTGGCCGTCGCCGTACGGGGTGGCCACGCCGATGGGTGCCGACGCCGACGGGTCGAGGCCGGCCACGACGATGATCCGCTGGCGGGTCGAGAACGCCGGGTGGCACGACACCAGCGTGAGCGTGGCGGCGTTCGGGTCGCTGGTGGCGATCACCTCGGACTGGCTGGGCTCGACGATCTGGGTGCCGAACACGCGGTACACGAAGCGGCCGGCGAGGGTGCTGACGATGATCTCGTCGCCGGGCTCGAGCCGGTCGATGCGGCGGAACGGCTCGCCGAAGGTGGTGCGGTGCCCCGCGATCGCGGCGTTGCCGAGCTGGCCCGGCAGCGGCGTGGACGGGAAGTGACCGGGGCCCTTCTTCAGATCGTCGACGGTGACGCCGGCGACCACGATGTGGTCGGTGCCGATCGTGGGCATCTCGAGTCGGGCGATCGGCTCGCCCGGCCCGATCGGCGGCAGCTCCTGCACGACGGGCGCGATCGTGGTGGTCGTCGTCTCGGGTGGGACCGTCTCGGGCGGGACGGTCTCGGCGGGAGCCGTCCCGGGCGGCACGGTCTCGCCGGGCGCCGAGGTGGGGGGCGCAGTGGGCGGCACGGTCGTCGGGGCGACCGTCGTGGTCGTGGCCGGCGCCGTGGTGGTCGTGGCGGGCGAGGTGTCGGTGCCGGCGGCGGCCAGGAGGTCCTCGAACTCGCTCTCGAGGCGGTTCTGGGCGCGAGCGGTCTCGATCGCGGTGCCCCAGAGCTGGTACGCGACGAACGAGAACAGGAGCAGGCCGACGGCGATCAGCACCTTGCCGACCGTGCCGACGGCCCAGCGCCAGTCGCGGGGCGGACGCGTGTCCCACTTGCTCGGTCGGTCCGCCACGAGGGCCGACGCTACCGGCGCCCATCGCTTCGGGGGGCGCAGGCCGTAGCGTGCTCTCGCCCATGGACGCCGCGCCCGATCCCGAGCACGAGCACCCCGCGCGCCCGGTGGTCGAGCTCACCGACGCCGTGGCGCTCCTCGGCCCCTACCCCGCGCTCGCGGGCGCCACGATCCGGGTCGACCCCGGCGAGATCGTGCTGCTGCGCGGCCCGAACGGTGCCGGCAAGACGACGCTCCTGCGCGTCTGCGCCGGCCTCGTGCCACTGTCGCGGGGCGAGGGCAGGGTGCTCGGGCACGACCTGCGCACCGAGCGGGCGGCGGTCCGCCCGCGCGTCGGCCTGCTCGGCCACTCGAACGGCCTCTACGGCGATCTCACGGTGCGCGAGAACGTGCGCTTCTGGGGTGCGCTGGTGGGGGCGACCGGCGACGAGATCGACGCGGCGCTCGAGCGCATGGCCGTGGGCGGTCGGCTCGCGGAGGTGCCGGCCCGCAAGCTGTCGGCCGGCCAGCGCCGACGCACGGCGCTGGCGTGCCTGGTGGCCCGCCGCGCGCAGCTGTGGCTGCTCGACGAGCCGCACGCCGGCCTCGACGCCGCCGGTCGCGACCAGCTCGACGACACGCTCCGCGCCGCGGTCGCCGCCGGGGCCACGATCGTGGTGGCGAGTCACGAGCTCGAGCGGGCCGGATCGCTCGCGACCCGCACCGTCGACGTGGTGGCCGGCCAGGTCAGGAGCGTCGCGTGAGCCGGTGGCGGGTGGCGCTGCTGGTGGCCCGCAAGGACCTCGCGATCGAGTGGCGCAGCCGCGTCGTGCTCGACCAGGTGCTGCCCTTCGCCGGCGTCACGATGGTGCTGTTCGCGTTCGCGCTCGACAGCGACGCCGTGCTCGAGCGGGTCGCGCCGGGCCTCGTGTGGCTGGCCGTGCTGTTCAGCCTGCTGGTGCTGGTGCAGCGGGCGTTCGCCGTCGAGGCGGCCGACGGGGCGCTCGACGCCCTGCGCGTGGCCGGCGTCGACCCGATGTCGATCTACTGGGGCAAGGGGCTCTCGCTCGCGCTCCAGCTGCTCGTGCTCGAGGCCCTGCTCCTGGCGGCGGCGGTGGTGCTCTACGGCGCCGAGGTGCCGGCCGAGGGCGTCGTGCTCTTGGTCACGACCTCGATCACCGCTACCCCTGGTCTCGCCGCCGTCGGTACGCTGTACGGAGGCCTCGCCGCCGGGTTCACGGGACGTGAGACGTTGCTCCCACTGCTCGTCCTCCCGGCGGTGGCGCCCGTGTTGATCGGAGCCACACGGGCGGTCGAGTCGGCCCTCGGCACCGCCGGGGCGGCGACGTCGGACGGGTGGCCCTGGGTGGGCCTCCTGACGGTGTTCGCCGTCGCGTTCGGGGTCGGCGGCTCGCTCGCCTTCGGGCCGCTGATCGACGAGTGATCGACGAGTGAACGGAACCAGATGACCACCACCGACCTCGACGCCGGGACCCCCGCCCGGACGTCGGCCCCCCGGGGGACGGGCACGCGGGCCACCCGCGTGCTCGGCATCGCCACCGTGGTCGCGATGGCGTGGCTCGTGGCCTTCGGCCTCGGCTTCTCGCCCGCCGACCGCGACCAGGAGGAGTCGGTCCGCATCCTCTACGTGCACGTGCCCACGATCTGGATCGCGTACCTGGCCTTCGTGGTCACGGCGATCTCGTCGGGCTGCTACCTGTTCGGCCGCAAGAAGTCGCTCGGCTTCGACCGGGTGGCGGGTGCGAGCGCCGAGATCGGCGTCGTGTTCATGGCGGTCACCCTGATCGTGGGCGCCCTCTGGGGCCGCCTCACGTGGGGCGTGTTCTGGCAGTGGGACGCCCGGCTCACCACCACGGCGCTGCTGTTCGTCACCTACATCGGCTACCTCGCCGTTCGCCGACTGGGCGGCAGCCACCACCAGCGGGCCAAGCGCAGCGCGGTGCTCGGCCTGCTCGCGGTGCTCGAGATCCCGCTGGTGCACTGGAGCGTGCGCCTGTGGCGCAGCCTGCACCAGGAGGCCACGGTGCTGCGCACCGACGGCGACATCTCGATGGACGGCCTCATGCTGTTCAGCCTGTTCGTCGGCGTGATCGCGTTCACGTTGCTCTACGTGTGGCTGCTGCTGCACCGGTCGCGCACGATGTTCCTCGAGGACCTCATCGAGGACCGCGGGCTCGACCAGGCGCTCGCCGCCCGGCGGGCCGAGGCCGAGGAGGTGCGGCCGTGAGCGCCGCCATCGTGGGGGCGATCGTCGAGATGGACGACGCCGGCTTCATCATCGGCAGCTACGTGCTGACGTTCGCCACGGTCGGGCTGTTCGCCTGGCGCACGCTGCGGCGCGGCCGGCGGCTCGCCGAGCAGGTGCCCGACGAGGAGAAGTACTGGCTGTGACCGACCTCACCCCCCGCCCGGTCGATGCCGCCCCGCCCGCACGTTCGGGCCGCCGACGGATCGTGCCGATGCTCGTGCTCGGCGGCGTGCTCGTGGCCGGTGGCGTGATCGTCACGCAGTTCCTCGGCTCGGCGGTGGACTACTACTGCAACGTCGACGAGATCGGCACCCGCAGCGGGTGCGACGACGACCGCCGCCTGCGGGTCCAGGGCACCGTCGAAGCCGACTCCGTCGAGCTCGACCGTGGCACCACCACGTTCGTGATCACGTTCAACGGGGCCGAGCTGCCGGTGCGCTACGAGGGCGAGCCCGGCGGCATCTTCAAGGAGTGCCTGCCCGTGGTGGTGCACGGCCAGATCGTCGACGGCACGCTCGAGGGCGACCGCGTCGAGGTGAAGCACTCCGAGGAGTACGAGGCCGCCAACGAGGACCGCCTCGAGCCCGATCCGCGGTGCGAGCCCGGGACGGTGTGACCGGCCGATGACCGCCGCCACGGTGAACGCGGCGCTCGGCAACGCCGGGCTGCTGCTCATGCTCGTCGCCTCGATCGTGGGCGCGCTCTCCACGGTGGCCGCCGTGCGGTCGGGCAACGTCCGGGCGCTGCGGGGCGTGTCGCGCTACGCCTGGCTGATCCTCGCCGGGGCCGTGCTCGCCACGGTGATGATGCAGCGGGCCCTCATCACCCGCGACTTCACGTTGGCGTACGTGCAGCAGGTGGGTGCCACGAGCACGCCCGCGCTCTACAACGTCGCCGCCATGTGGAGCGCCCTCGAGGGCTCGATCCTGCTGTGGGTGCTCGTGCTGGCGGGCTTCACGGCGGCCGTCGCCTGGCGCTACCGGAAGCGCACCGACGACCCGCTCGTCGCCTGGGCGATGGTGGTGATGTTCGCCGTGTCGGCGTTCTTCGCGTTCGTGGCGTTCGGTCCGGCGTCGCCGTTCCAGACCGTCGCGATCCCGCCCGGGTTCGTCGACGGCCCGGGCCCGAACCCGCTCCTCCAGAACCACATCCTGGTGCTGTTCCACCCGCCGATCCTCTACCTCGGCTACGTGGGCTTCACCGTCCCGTTCGCCTTCGCGATCGCGGCGCTGGTCACCGGCCGCGTGGGCGAGGGCTGGCTGATGGAGACGCGCCGCTGGGCGCTGTTCGCCTGGGCGTTCCTCACCATCGGCATCATCCTCGGTGCCTGGTGGAGCTACGAGGTCCTCGGCTGGAGCGGCGTGTGGGCGTGGGACCCGGTCGAGAACGCGAGCCTGCTGCCGTGGCTCACGGGGACGGCCTACATCCACTCCGTGCTCGTGCAGGAGCGGCGCGGCATGTTGCGGGTGTGGAACATCAGCTTGCTGGTGGCCACGTTCGCGCTCACGATCCTGGGCACGTTCATCACGCGCTCGGGGATCATCTCGAGCGTCCACGCGTTCGGCGCCGGTGAGGTCGACGGGTACCTGCTCGGCTTCTTCGGGGTCGTGGTGTTCGTCTCGCTCGGGCTGATCGCGTGGCGCGGCGACCGGCTGCGCTCGCCCGGCTCGATCGACTCGCCGGTGTCGCGCGAGGGCGCGTTCCTGGCCAACAACGTGCTGTTCACGGTGTTCGCGTTCGTCGTGCTCCTCGGCACGCTGTTCCCGCTGCTCGTGGAGGCGCTGCAGGACCGCCGCACCGTGGTGGGTGCGCCCTACTTCGACCGGCTGTCGATGCCGATCGGCCTGGTGATGCTCTTCCTGATGGGCATCGCCCCCGTGCTGCCGTGGCGCAAGGCGTCCACCGAGCTGCTGCGCGACCGCCTGTTCTGGCCGGCGTGGATGGGGGCCGGGTGCCTGGTGCTGGCGCTCGTGCTCGGCGCCGACGGCTGGGCACCGCTCGCGGCGTTCGGCCTCGCCGGGTTCGCGGCCGGCTCGGCGCTGCGCCAGCTCGTGCTGGCCACTCGGCGCCAGGGGTGGCGCGGCCTGGTGGGTCGAGCGAACGGCGGCATGGTCGTGCACCTCGGCGTGATCCTCATCGCGGTGGGCCTCGCCGCGTCGAACAGCTTCACCCACTCGGCGACGATCCCGCTCGAGGTGGGCACCGTGCAGCGCTGGGGCGGCCACACGTTCGAGCTGCTCGAGATCACCGAGGAGGACACCGCCCGGGTCAACGTGGTGAAGGCGCAGGTCCTCCTCGACGGCGACCAGGCGTACGCGCCGGCCATCACGCTCTACAAGAAGATCGGCGCCAACATCGGCACACCCAGCGTGCGGACCGGCTTCACGAAGGACGTCTACCTCACGATCGACGGCACGGTGCGGCCCGAGCCCGGTGCCACCGAGGTCACGCTGCGCGTGTTCGTGAAGCCGATGATCCTGTGGCTGTGGATCGGGGCCGGCCTGATGGCCGTCGGCACGCTCCTCGCGGCCTTCCCCGGCCACCGCCGCCGTCGACCCACCGACCCGGTGAGCGCCCCCATCGGCGATCCCGACGTCGAGCCCGCCGCCGTCGAGCCCGCCGCGCCCGTGGGGGCCGCGCCGTGAGCGTGGTCGAGGCACCCGAGTCGCCGGCCGAGGGCCGTGGCCGCCGGCGTGTCGCCCCGATCGTCGTCGGCGTGCTCGCGCTGGTGATGATCGGGCTGTTCGTGCTGCTGGCCGGCGCGGGCGACGCCAAGAACGCCACGGCCAACACGCGCCTGCTCGACCGCCCGGCGCCCGAGGCCACCGCCCGCGCCGCCGACGGCTCCACCTTCGACCTGGCCCGCCGCAAGGGCAGCTGGGTGGTGGTCAACTTCTTCCAGTCGACGTGCATCCCCTGCCAGCAGGAGCACCCCGAGCTGGTCGCGTTCGCCGAGCAGCAGCAGGCGCTCGATCCCACCATCGCCGCCGAGCTCTACACCGTGGTGGTCGACGACGCCCAGGACGCCGTCGAGCGCTTCTTCGCCGAGGAAGGCGGCGACTGGCCGGTGCTGTACGACGACGACGGCGGCTTCGCCGTCGCGTTCGGCGTGGCCAAGGTGCCCGAGACCTGGATCATCGATCCGGAGGGGTTCGTGCGGGCGCGGTTCATCTCCCAGGTCACCGCCGAGGGGCTCGGCACGACGCTGCAGCAGCTGCGCGAGCTGAGGGAGCCGACGTGAGCGCCCGCTCGCTCAACCGCCGGCTGAAGTCGACCGCGGGGTGGGTCGCGCTGCTGTTCGTCGTGGTGGCTGCGCTCGCCGTGGGCGCCACCCGCGACACCGGGCCGCAGTCCGCCGGCGACCGGGTCGACGCGATCTCGCGGCGCATCGCCTGCCCCGAGTGCGACGGCGAGAGCGTCTACGAGTCGCGCAGCCGGGCGTCGGAGGCGATCCGCACCGAGATCCGGGCGCAGGTGAACGCCGGCCGCGCCGACGACGATCAGATCATCGAGTTCGTCGCCGAGCGCTTCGGCGGTCAGGTGCTGCTGGTGCCGCGCTCGACGGGCATCGAGGCGCTGGCGTGGGCGCTCCCGGCGGCCGCGCTCGTGGTGGGCGTGACGGCGCTGTTCTTCGCCTTCCGTCGCTGGCGCCTCGAGGCAGCCGGCGTGCCCGAGCCCACCGACGACGACATCGCGCTCGTGGCCGAGGCCCGGGCCGCGGAGCGGGAGTGAACCCCGACCGCCTGGCGGAGCTGGAGGAGGAGCGCCGGTTCCTGCTCCGCTCGCTCGACGACCTCGAGCGCGAGTACGCCGCGGGCGACGTCGACGAGGCCGACTACGTCACGTTGCGCGACGGCTACACGGTGCGGGCGGCGGCCGTGCTGCGGGCGATCGACGAGGGCAAGGCCGCGCTGCCGACGCGACGCGTGCGCTCGTGGCCCCGGCTGGTCGCCGTGGTGGCCGTCGTGGCGCTCATCGCCGTGGGCCTCGGCTGGTGGGTGGCCCGGTCGTCGGGGCAGCGGCTGCCCGGCCAGGAGCTGTCGGGTGGCATCCCGGGCGACGTGTCGGCCCAGCTCACCGAAGCCCGGCTGGTGCTCGGCACCGACCCGCTGCGCGCCCAGGAGCTCTACAACCAGGTGCTCGAGGAGCGGCCCGACCATCCCGAGGCGCTCACGTACAGCGGGTGGCTGCTGGCGATCAACTCGCTCGGTGCGAGCGAGGAGGTGCGCGCGCTGGCGCTCGACACCGCACGGGCGTCGCTCGCCCGAGCGATCGAGTCCGACCCGTCCTACGCCGATCCGCACTGCTTGCTCGCCGTCATCGAGGCGAACTTCTCCGACGATCCCGCCGCGGCCGAGCCGTTCGTGCAGGCGTGCCTCGACCGCAACCCGCCCGCCGACATGCGCGGCCTCATCCAAGAGCTCGTCCCGACCGCCACGTCGACCCCGTGACCCGACGCTTTCGTGATTGGGGGGTGTCCATGCGACACCCCCCAATCACGAAAGCGCGTCGTCGTCGCCGACGGGGGGCGGGGGCCAGGCGGTGAGGGCCGTGACTGCCTCGCCGTCGCGGTCGAGCACCCAGGTGGAGCCCTTGCGCCAGTCGGGTTCGGTGAGCAGCTCGGCGCCGCGGCGCGCCAGCGCCTGGATCGTCTCGGGGATCACGTCGCCGTGGCTGCTGATCACGGCGCGGTCGGGGAGCGACTCGAGCAGGTCGATGACCTCGAGGAACGAGCCGGCCTCGGCGAGTCGGCCGTCGGTGGCGAGCGTGAGGCCGGTGCGCTCGGCGAGCGGCTCGAGCGTCTGCACGCAGCGGACGTACGGGCTCGACAGCAGCACCGTGGGACGCAGGGGGGCGAGCAGGTCGGCGATCGCCTCGGCCTGCTGGCGGCCCGACCTGGAGAGCGGTCGGAGGCGGTCGTCGCCCTCCCACCGCTGACGGCTGCCCGCCTTGGCGTGGCGCACGAGGTAGAGGCTCATCGGGGTGCGGATCAGGCGACGGCGACGGCTTCGCCGGTGAGCTGGCGGTGCCGGTCGGTGAGGCCGCGCACCACGAGCGCCCACGAGACGGCACCGACGAGCGACACGACGCCCGCCACGAGCGTGATCGTGAACTGGTCGTCGAGCGCCTCGGCGAGGTCGCGGGCGTCACCCGCGAACCCGGTCTGCACGGCCTGCACGCCCTGCACCACGGCCAGGCCGAGCGGCACGAGGCCGTACAGCACCCACCAGACGACCACGATCGGCGCGACCGGTCGCTGCTTCCAGTCGTCGCTGCCGACGGGCACCGTGGGGTCCGATGCTCGCCACATCTCGCGGAGCATCAGGAACGGGATGATGTAGAGCACGAGCGGCGGCAGGAACCACCCGCCGATCGCCCACCCCGGGCCCCAGGTGCCGCGGCGCTGCAGCTCGCGGTGGTTGCTCGCGACGCGCTGCATCCAGATGAACGTGAGGATGACGGTGGCGAGGAAGCTGATGCTGCCGGCGGTGCTCACGAGCGCGCTCGGCGAGTAGGCGTCGATGAACGCATCCTCCGAGATGCGCCCGGCGAGGAAGTCGTCCGCCTCGTCGCGTGCGAGCACCCCGCTGACGGCCGAGATGAACGACGTGGCGCCCGCGACCGACACGGACACGACGAGTGCCTTGGCGAGGCCGCCGACGCGGGCGAGCCGGACGGCACCCGACGGCCCGACGGGGCCGGAACCCGGGAACGAGGGCTGGAAGCCCGGCGGCGGAGGCGGGGGCGGCGGGGTGGCGCCGGGGGGCGGCGGCAGGTCACTCACGCGCGTGAACGGTACCGCCTGAACCCCCGCCCCTAGTCCCAGCCGAGCTCGGCGAGGCGGTCGTCGTCGATGCCGGCGGCGTGCGCGATCTCGTGCAGCACCGTCACCCGCACCTCCTCGGCGAGCGCGTCCTCGTCGTCGCACACGTCGCAGTGGGCGAGCCGGAAGATGGTGATCAGGTCGGGTCCCTCGTCGCCGTTGCGCTCGGTGTGCGGCACGCCGTCGTACACGCCGAGCAGGCCCGGCTCGTCGAGATCGCGGTCGGCCACCTGGATGACGACGTTGTCGAGCACCGGCCAGAGCGGCTCGGGCAGCTCGTCGACGGCGTCGCGGACGAGCCGCTCGAAGCGGTAGATCGGGACCGGCTCCACGGCCGCGCTCAGATCACCTTCAGCTGCGGGCTGAAGACCTTCTTCGGCTTGAGGTCGACGGCGATCGTGCGGGCGATCGCCTGGAACGCCTGCGCCGCCTCGCTGTCGGGGGACACGGCGGTGATCGGCCGGCCGTCGTCGCCGCCCTCGCGGAGCGCGGGCACGAGCGGCAGCTGCCCGAGCAGGGGCACGCCGAGCTCGTCGGCGAGCTCGCGGCCGCCGCCCGAGCCGAAGATCTCGTAGCGCTTCCCGTCGTCGCCGGTGAACCACGACATGTTCTCGATGACCCCGCGCACCGGCAGGTTGACCTTCTCGGCCATGGCGGCCGACAGGCGGGCCACCTTCTGCGCGGCGGGCTGCGGGGTGGTGACCACGTACACCTCGCCGCGGGGCAGGTAGCCGCTGAGGCTGATGGCGATGTCGCCGGTGCCGGGCGGCATGTCGACGAGGAGGAAGTCGGGCGCGTCCCAGAAGACGTCGGTGAGGAACTGCTCGAGCGCCTTGTGGAGCATCGGGCCGCGCCAGATGACGGCCTGACCCTCGGGGACGAAGTAGCCGATCGAGATGCAGCGCACGCCCCAGGCCTCGGGCGGCACGAGCATCTGGTCGATGACGACCGGGTCGCGGTCGGCGCCGAGCATGCGCGGGATGGAGTAGCCGTAGATGTCCGCGTCGACGACGCCGACCGAGTAGCCCTGCTGGGCGAGCGCGACGGCGAGGTTGGTGGTGACGCTCGACTTGCCGACGCCGCCCTTGCCCGAGGCGATCAGCAGCGGGCGGGTGGTGGAGCCGGCCTCGGCGAAGGGGATCCGGCGGCCCTCGGCGTGGCCGTGGGCGGGGCCCGTGCCGGCGGTTGCGGCGGGGTCGCCGTGGAGCCGGCGGCGCAGCTCCTCGCGGTCCTGGTCGGTCATGACGGTGAACTCGAGGTCGACCGCGGTGACGCCGTCGAGCGGGGTGACGGCGTCGGTGACGCGCCGCTGGATCTCGTTGCGCAGGGGGCACCCGGCGACGGTGAGCGCCACGAGGACGCCGACCTTCCCGTCGGCACCCACCTCCACGTTGCGGAGCATCCCGAGGTCGACGATCGAGCGGCGGAGCTCGGGGTCCTCGACGGGTCGCAGCGCCTCGACGATGTCGTCCTGGGTCACGGCCATGGCCACATTGTGGAGCCCACCGACTCCATTTGCACTACGTGGATAGTAGAATTCGGGCGTGACCTCGGGGACGTCGTTCACCTCGACCGTGTCGGCCATCACCGACGCCTTCGGCGACCCCACCCGCCGCCGCGTCTACCTCTACGTGCGCGACCACGGCGGTGCCGAGGGCGTCACCACGGCCATGGTGGCCGACGAGGTCGGCGTGCACCCGAACGTCGCCCGCCACCACCTCGACAAGCTCGCCGCCGGCGGGTACCTCGAGGTGACGAGCGGCAAGTCGGGCGGTGGCGCCGGCCGACCCTCGAAGCGCTACACGGCGGTGGCCGACGCGCTCACCGACTTCCCGGTGCGCAGCGACGACCTCGTGCTGTCGCTGCTCGGACGGGCCCTCGCCCACCTGCCCGCCGACCTGGCCGAGCAGATGGCCGAGGAGGTCGGTGCCGAGTACGGCCGGGCGATGGCCGTCGGTCTGTCGGGTGAGCAGGTCGCGGCCGGCACGCGCTCGCTCCGCTCGGCGATCCAGGCGGTGGCCGACGCGCTCACCGCCCACGGCTTCGCCGCCCACGCCGAGCGCCGCAACGATCAGCTGCGCATCATCAACCAGCACTGCCCGTTCGGTGACGTCGCCACCGAGCACCCCGTGATCTGCGCAGTCGACCGCGGCATGGTGCGCGGCATGCTCTCCGAGCTGTACGCGGCCGACGACGAGGTGCGGGTGGCCACCGAGGCGAGCCTCGCCCAGGGCGACGCCTTCTGCGCGACGTCCGTCTGATCGCGCCGTCCGCTCGCTGCGTCGGCGCGCGGTAGCGTCCGCTCCGACGTTGAAGGGGGTCGTGATGCGGGCGTTGGGCTGGTTCTTCGTGCTGGCGGGGATCGCCGCCGGCGTGGTCGGGGTGCTCGACGACGGCGTGCTGCGCTGGATGTGGATCTCGCTGGCGTTCACCGGGCTGCTGATGGGCCTCGTGTTCGTGGCCGTGGGTGGCTACATGCGCAAGCTCCGGCCCGACTCGATCAAGGGCGGCATCCCGACGAGGGCTCGGGTGATCTCCACCCAGGACACCGGCGTCACGATCAACAACGTCAACATGGTGCTGCTGGCGCGCGTGATGGTGGAGGGCGTGCCCAACACGATGCCGTACGAGGCCGAGTGCCGGGTGACGCTCGGCCGCACCCAGTGGGGGGCGATCCAGCCCGGCATGGTGCTGCCGGTGGTGGTCGATCCGAACGACCCCCAGCGCGTCGCCTTCGACCCGAGCCGCCCCGTCGAGGCGACGCCCGGCGCCGCCGGGATGGCCGGGATGGCCGGGATGGCCGGCGCAGCGCAGCAGCCGGTGCAGCAGCGCAGCGTCGCCGACATCCTGGCGCGGGGCGTGCCCACCACCGGCGTGCTGCAGTCGGTGGTGCCCACCGGCATGGTGGCCGGCCAGGTCGCGGCGGGGCTGGCGCCGGAGCAGTCCGACGATCCGGTCGTGCAGGTG
>JALOLG010000095.1 GCA_025456105.1 Ilumatobacteraceae bacterium
ACCCACGGGCGCCCCATGCCGGGACGCTGCGACCCCTGTCCGGGGAACGTGAACGCGAGCATCGGGGCGAGGCTAGACGCCTCGCAGGGCCGTCCCGGCACTACCGCGCGGTAGCCTCGGCGGCGCGCCCCGGTAGCCCAATTGGCAGAGGCAACGGCCTCAAAATCCGTACGGTGTGGGTTCGAGTCCCACCCGGGGCACCCGTGCAGTGCCTAGCGTGGAGCACCCATGGCAGCGTGGCTCGTCGAACGGAGGCTCACCCAGGTGTCCCAGCGCCTCGTCGCGCTGCGCCAGGAGCTGGCCGTGATCGACGAGCAGCTCGACCACTTCGTCTCCGACGCCGACGACCAGGCCATCCGGGCGCTGGTGTCGGAGACCCCGGGCGCGGCGTTCGAGGCGAACGACGCCGCGAAGCACGCCGACGCGATGCGCCGGCACCGGGCGCACGTGGTGGGCAAGATCGCCGAGCTCGAGCAGCGACAGGACGAGCTGCTCGACCGTCTCACCGGCGGCTGATGGGCACGTGTGATTGGATGATCGCCCCCGAGCAGAAAGGACCCCGACCGTGACACTGCGGGTCGTGATCGCCGAAGACGAAGCCATCATCCGCATGGACCTGCGCGAGACCCTCGAGGAGGAGGGCTACGAGGTGGTCGCGGAGACCGGTCGTGGCGACGAGGCGGTCGAGCTGGTGCGGGCCCTGCACCCCGACCTCGCCATCCTCGACGTGAAGATGCCGGGCATGGACGGCCTGGCGGCCGCCGACATCATCAACCGCGAGAAGCTCTGCGGCGTGCTCGTGCTCACCGCGTTCAGCCAGCGCGAGATCATCGAGCAGGCTCGCGACGCCGGGGCGCTCGCGTACCTCGTCAAGCCCTTCCAGAAGAGCGACCTCATCCCGGCGATCGAGGTGGCGATCGGGCGGTTCCGCGAGCTGCGCAACCTCACGGGCGAGATCGATGCGCTCGGCGAGCAGCTCGAGTCGCGCAAGCTGGTCGAGCGCGCGAAGGGCGTGCTCATCGACGAGCTGGGGATGAAGGAGTCGGAGGCGTTCACGTTCATCCAGCGCACGGCCATGAGCGAGCGCAGCCGCATGCGCGACGTGGCCGAGCGCATCCTCGACGGCTCCCTGCGCCCCGCCTGAGACCGACCCGACCGTGGCGCGCACCATCCTCCTGCTCGACGGCAACTCGCTGACGTACCGCGCGTTCTTCGCGCTGCCGACCGACATGGCCACGGGCAGCGGGCAGGTCACCAACGCGGTGTTCGGGTTCACGTCGATGCTGGCCTACGTGCTCAAGGAGCAGCGCCCCGACGGCGTGCTGGTGGCGTTCGACCGGCCCGAGCCGACGTTCCGGCACGAGGCCGAGCCCCTCTACAAGGCCCAGCGCGAGCAGGCCCCCGACATCCTGCGCCAGCAGATGGGGCTGGTGCGCGAGGTGCTCGACGCGCTCGGCATCACCACCATGGAGGCGGCCGGCTGGGAGGCCGACGACCTGATCGCCACCGCGACCGAGCAGCTCGTGGAGCGCGGCGATCACGTGGTGATCGTCACGGGCGACCGCGACAGCTACCAGCTCGTGCGCGACCCGCAGGTGCGGGTCCTCTACAACAAGCGCGGGGTGAGCGACTACGCGCTCTACGACGAGGCGGGCATCGAGGAGCGCACCGGCGTGCCGCCGCGCCTGTACCCCGAGTACGCCGCGCTGCGCGGCGACCCGAGCGACAACCTGCCCGGCGTGCCGGGGGTGGGGGAGAAGACCGCGGCCAAGCTGATCACCACGTACGGCGGCCTCGACGGGATCTTCGAGCACGTCGCCGACCAGACCCCCAAGCTGCGGGCGTCGCTGGCCGAGCACGAGCAGCGGGTGCGGGCCAACCACGAGCTCATGCTGCTGCGCCGGGACGCGCCGCTCGACGGCGTCGACCTCGACGACCTCGCCGTGCGGCCGCGCCCCGACGAGGTGAAGCGGCTGTTCGAGTTCCTCGAGTTCCGCACCCTCGCCGATCGGGTGGCCGAGGCGCTCGGCGACACCGGGGCCGAGCTCGCGCCCGGGCCGACCCGCGAGCAGCTCGTGCCCGAGGTGGAGGTGGTCGACGTCGCCGCCGTGGCGGCCGAGCTGCTCGGCGCGCTCGAGGTGCTCGACCTGGCCGCGGCGTGGGAGGGCGAGCCCGGGCGGTCGCCCCTCACGGGGCTGGCGGTCGTGAGCGATGCCGCCACCGCCGAGGTGTGCTGGCTCCCGATCGAGGTCGTCACCGACCCGGCCGTCGCGACGGCGCTCGCCGGCCACCCGGCGGTGCGCGCCCACAACGCCAAGCCGCTCATGCGATCGCTGCTCGAGCTCGGCGTCGACCTGCGTGGCCTGCAGCTCGACACGGCGATCGCCGCCTACCTCATCGACCCGGCCGAGGCCCGCTACGAGCTCGCCCAGCTCGTCGACACGTTCACCCGGTTCGCGCCGGCGGCGGAGTCGTCGGTCCCGTCCGGGCAGCTCGACCTCGACGGCACGACCGTGGCCGACGCCGAGCGCGCGGCAGGTGCGGCGCTCGGGATCCACCACGTCGCCGGACCCATCGAGGCCAGCCTGGCGGCGCAGGGCATGGCCGAGCTCTACCGCGACGTCGAGAACCCGCTCGTGCGGGTGCTCGCCCGGATGGAGCACGTCGGCATCGCCGTCGAGGGCGCCACCTTGCGCGCCATCAACGAGCGGCTCACCGCCGAGGTCGAGCGGCTCGGGGCCGAGCTGCGCACCGTGGCGGGCCGCGACGACCTCAACCTCAACTCGCCGATCCAGCTCCGCGAGATCCTCTACACCGAGCGCGGCCTGACGCCGGTGAAGAAGACCAAGACCGGCTACTCCACCGACGCCGCCACGCTCGAGCGGCTGCGCGACCAGTGGCCCGAGTTCATCGAGCCGCTGCTGCGCCACCGCGAGGTCGAGAAGCTGCGCGGCACCTACGGCGAGGGCCTGCTGCAGGAGATCGCTCCGGACGGGCGCATCCACGCCACCTTCAACCAGACCGTCGCCCGAACGGGTCGGCTCAGCTCCGACCAGCCGAACCTGCACAACATCCCGGTCCGCAGCGACGAGGGCCGCCAGTTCCGCACCGCGTTCGTGCCGGCGCCCGGGCACGTGCTGCTCGTGGCCGACTACAACCAGATCGAGCTCCGCTGCATCGCCCACCTGGCGGCCGATCCGGGCCTGATCGCAGCGTTCACGAGCGGTCAGGACATCCACAGCGCCACGGCGTCGCGGGTGTTCGGGGTCGACCCCGCCGCCGTGACGGTCGACCAGCGGTCGAAGGCGAAGATGGTGTCGTACGGGTTGGCCTACGGCATGGAGGCCTACGGCCTCGGGCAGCGCCTCAACATCCCGACCTCGGAGGCCGCGGTGATCCTCGACGCGTACTTCGCGGCGTTCCCGAACGTGCAGGCGTACATGGAGCGCACCGTCGCGGAGGCGCGCGAGCGCGGCTACACCGAGACGCTGTTCGGCCGCCGGCGCCCGATCCCCGAGCTGCTCAACCCCAACCCGCGCATCCGCCAGGCGGGCGAGCGCCAGGCCATGAACGCCGGCATCCAGGGCCTCGCGGCCGACATCTTCAAGGTCGCGCTGGTGCGCATCGACGCAGCGCTCGAGGAGCGCGCCCTGGCGAGCCGGCTGGTGCTCCAGGTGCACGACGAGGTGCTGGTGGAGGTGCCCGAGGCCGAGCGCGACGAGGCCGGTGAGCTCGTCGTGGGTCTGATGCGCGGCGCCGCCGAGCTCGACGTCCCGCTCGAGGTGAACGTGGCGTGGGGCCGCACCTGGGCGGACGCCAAGGGATGAGCGACTCCGGCACGGCTGCCGGCGAGCACTGGTTCGAGCCGATCGCCGAGCACCTGGGCGCGGCCTACCTGCGGTACTCGTTCACCAAGGGCACCCGCCAGGAGTGCGACCACCTGGTGGCCGCGCTCGATCTGCGGCCGGGCACCCGGATCCTCGACGTGGGCTGCGGGCCCGGACGGCACGCGCACGAGCTGGCGCGACGGGGCATGGTGGTGCACGGCGTCGACATCAGCCGTCGCTTCGTCGAGCTGGCGAGCGCCGACGCGCCACCGGGCGCCACGTTCGAGCGGCTCGACGCTCGGGCGCTGCCGTTCGACGCCGAGTTCGACGTGGTGATCTGCCTGTGCCAGGGCGCGTTCGGACTCATGACCGTCGACCGGGGCGACGACCTCGTGGTGGGCGGGATGGCCCGGGCGCTGCGGCCCGGCGGCCGGCTCGCGCTCTCCGCGTTCAATGCGTACTTCGCGGTGAAGTACCACACCGAGGCCACCTTCGACGCCGACACGGGGGTCGCGCACGAGGTCACCGAGGTCCGCGACGAGCAGGGCGCGCCCGCGACGGTCGACCTGTGGACCGGGTGCTACACCCCGCGCGAGCTGCGCCTGCTGCTCGATCGGCACGGCCTCGACGTGGACCGTGTGAGCAGCGTCGATCCGGGCGGCTACGGCTCGGCCGCCCCCACCACGGAGACATCGGAGCTCCTGGTGCTGGCCACGCGTCGCCCCTGATAGCATCCGACGTCGCGCTGGCACCAGTCGGCGCCGTCACCGTTCCGCACTTCCGTTCCGAAAGCAGCCGTCCCCTTGTCCGAGACCACGACCAGCCCGACCTCCAGCTCCCCGATGGGGACCTTCGACGAGGAGGGCAACTACACGCCACGCGAGGTCGTCGCCGACGACCTCGGCATGTCCTTCGCCGACGCCATCGACGGCACGATCGTCGAGGTCGAGGACGGCCAGCTGGTGCACGGCACCGTGGTGAAGATCGACAAGGACGAGGTGCTGCTCGACATCGGCTACAAGAGCGAGGGCGTCATCCCCGCCCGCGAGCTCAGCATCCGCAACGACGTCGACCCGGCCGAGATCGTCTCGCTCGGCGAGCAGGTCGAGGCCCTGGTCCTCACCAAGGAGGACAAGGAGGGCCGACTCGTCCTGTCGAAGAAGCGCGCCCAGTACGAGCGGGCGTGGGGCACGATCGAGGAGAAGAAGGAGCGCGACGAGGTCGTCTCCGGTCCGGTGATCGAGGTCGTCAAGGGCGGTCTCATCGTCGACATCGGCCTGCGCGGCTTCCTCCCCGCATCGCTCGTCGAGCTGCGCCGGGTGCGCGACCTGCAGCCGTACGTCGGCCAGGTGGTGCAGGCCAAGATCATCGAGCTCGACAAGAACCGCAACAACGTCGTGCTGAGCCGTCGGGCCTACCTCGAGGAGACCCAGAAGGAGACCCGCGACCAGTTCCTCACCAACCTCAAGATCGGCGAGGTCCGCGAGGGCGTCGTGTCGTCGGTGGTGAGCTTCGGTGCGTTCGTCGACCTGGGTGGCATGGACGGCCTCATCCACGTGAGCGAGCTGTCGTGGAAGCACGTCGACCACCCCGGCTCGGTGGTGCAGGTGGGCGATCCGGTCAAGGTGCAGGTGCTCGACGTCGACTTCAGCCGCGAGCGCATCAGCCTCTCGCTGAAGGCCACCCAGCAGGACCCGTGGCAGGAGTTCGCCGAGAGCCACCAGGTCGGTCAGCTGGTGTACGGCCGGGTCACCAAGCTCGTGCAGTTCGGTGCGTTCGTCCAGGTGGGCGACGGCATCGAGGGCCTCGTGCACATCTCGGAGATGTCGGCGCACCACGTCGACTCGCCCGAGCAGGTGGTCACGCCGGGCGAGGAGCTGTGGGTCAAGATCATCGACCTCGAGCTGGGCCGCCGTCGCATCAGCCTCTCGATCAAGCAGGCCGCCGAGGGCGGCGAGCTGGCCGAGGAGTACCGCCAGCACTTCGAGGTCGACGAGCACGGCAACTGGACCGCCGGCAACCCCGACGAGGTCGAGGCGGCCTGGGCCGAGTACGCCGAGTCGGCGGAGGCGCCGGCGGCCGAGGCGCCCGCCGAGCCGGCCGAGCCCGCCGCCGAGTGAGTTGATCGTCGTCGGCCTCACCGGAGGCATCGGCGCCGGCAAGTCGACGGTGTCGGCGATGCTCGCCGAGCACGGCGCGGTCATCGTCGACGCCGACCAGATCGCCCGCGACCTCCAGGCGCCGGGGTCGCCCGTGCTCGACCGAATGGCCGAGCGGTTCGGCGCCCACATCATCCGCGACGACGGCTCGCTCGACCGGGCCGCGGTGGCAGCGATCGTGGTCCCCGACGCCGAGGCGCTGAAGGACCTGAACGGCATCGTCCACCCGGCGATGCAGGACGAGATCCAGCGCCAGATCGACGCCCACCGCGACACCGATCGGGTGGTGGTGCTCGACTTCCCGCTGCTCGGCGAGAAC
>JALOLG010000452.1 GCA_025456105.1 Ilumatobacteraceae bacterium
GAGCGCCTCCTGCCCGGTCTCGGGGTGGCGGATCACGACCGGGTGCGCCTGCGAGCGGTGGGCCTCGGGCGACGGCTCGATCGCCATCGACGACTTGTCGCGCACGGCCTCGAGGTAGCCGCCGGTGCCGTAGGCCATGCCCGCGGAGTGGACGGCGCGCAGCCCACGCAGCGTCTCGCGCAACCCGGCCGAGAGGGTCTCGAGCGCCAGGTGCTGGTTGGCCCACACGGTGTCGCCGCCCGCGTCGGGTACGTCCCAGGCGTGCAGCAGCGTGAACGACGGCGGCTCCGGGAGGTACGACAGGTCGGAGTGCCAGGCGTTCGCGAAGTTGAGCTCGTCGTCGGGCTCCTTGATGACCCTGATCACGTACGGCCGGTCGTCGAGCGGCCGCACGAAGGGCGTGGTGTCGCGACCGCCGAGCTGGTCGGTGAGCCGCTCCAGGTCGTCGAGCGTCATCGGCTGGTCGGGGAGGAACACCACGAGGTGCTCGAGGATCGCGGCGCGAAGTGCGGCGACCACGTCGACGTCGAGCACCTCGGTGAGGTCGATGCCGCGGACCTCGGCCCCGAGCGATCCCGCCACTGGCTCCACCTCGAGCGACGCTGTCATGGCGGCATGATCGCGCGGCGTAGCGTCGGAGCGGTGAGCGTCCGGGTCGACGTCAACATCGACTGCACCGACGTCGATGCACAGGCGAGGTTCTGGGCGGCCGCCCTCGGGTACGAGCGATTCGGCGCCGCGGGCCCGTACCGATCACTGGTGCCGCCGGCCGGGACCACGGGGCCCAAGCTCGTGCTCCAGGCGGTGCCCGAGGCGCGGCCACCGCACAAGAACCGTCTGCACCTCGTCGTCGTCGTGGGCGACTCGTTCCGCGAGGAGGCCGAGCGGCTCGAGGGGCTCGGCGCACGTGCGCTCGGCCCGGTCGTGGAGGAGCACGGCACGGCCTGGATCGTCATGGCGGACCCCGAGGGCAACGAGTTCTGCGTCTGCCGCGCCTGAGCGGTGCGACCGCCCCGCGGCAGCGGTTCCGGCCGGGTCGCGTCGGGTCCGGCCGGTACGATCAGGCCTGATGTCTGCGCCCGAACCCCCCGGCCCGTCCTTCGGCGCCAACTCCTGGCTCGTCGAGGAGATGTACGAGCGGTACGTCGCCGACCCGACGTCGGTCGGCGAGTCGTGGCGCGAGTTCTTCGAGGACTACCGGTCGGTGAGCCCCACGCCAGCCGCTCCGGTCGCAGCTCCCCGCGAGTCGGCACCGCCCGCGAGCGCCCCCGCCGCACCGGCGCCGGCCGCGCCGCCGCTCGCCACCGAGACCGCCACCGCTGCCGAGGAGGCCGGTGCGCCGATCCGAGGTGCCGGGGCGATGATCGTCGCCAACATGGTGCGGAGCCTCGAGGTGCCGACGGCCACGAGCTTCCGCAACATCCCGGCCAAGCTGCTCGAGGTCAACCGCAACGTCATCAACGGCTACCGATCCCGCAGCGGCCAGGGCAAGGTCAGCTTCACGCACCTGATCGGCTACGCGATCGTCCGCGCCATCGCCGACGCGGTGCCGGTGATGAACCACACGTTCGTCGAGGGCGCCGACGGCGCGCCGCGGCTCGTGCGCAACGAGCACGTCAACATGGGCCTCGCGGTCGACGTGGCCAAGGCCGACGGCTCCCGCACGCTGGTGGTGCCGGTGCTGCGCGACGCCGACACCCTCGACTTCGCCGGGTTCCTCGCGGCGTACGAGGACATCATCCGCAAGGTCAAGGGCAACAAGCTCACCGTGGCCGACTTCCAGGGCGCCACCGTCACCCTCACCAACCCCGGCACGATCGGCACCGTGCAGTCGGTGCCCCGCCTCATGCCGGGCCAGGGCGTCATCGTCGGCGTCGGCACGATCGACTACCCCGCCGAGTTCGAGGGCGCGGACCGCACCAACCTCTCGTCGCTCGGCGTGAGCAAGGTGGTCACCGTCACCAGCAGTCGGGCCTGTTCCTGAAGCGCGTGCACGAGCTCCTGCTCGGCGAGCACGACTTCTACCACGAGGTGTTCCGCTCCCTCGACGTGCCGTACGAGGCGGTCGAGTGGCGCCCCGACATCAACCCGATCGACCGCGACGAGGCGATGCTGCACAAGCAGATGCAGGTCGCGAAGCTGATCCGGGTGCACCGGGTGCGCGGCCACCTGATGGCCGACCTCGATCCGCTCCGGTGGACGGCGCCGGAGACGCCGGTCGAGCTCGACCCGGCCACCTACGGACTCACCATCTGGGACCTCGACCGCGAGTTCCTCACCGACGGGGTGGCCGGCACGTCGAAGATGCGCCTCGGCGACCTGCTGGGCGTGCTCCGCGACGCGTACTGCCGCACGATCGGCGTCGAGTACATGCACATCCAGGACACCGAGGAGCAGCGCTGGATCCAAGAGCGCGTCGAGGGTGCCGACCCATCGGTCTCGCAGCAGCAGAAGCTGCGCATCCTCGAGCGCCTCAACGCCGCCGAGGCCATCGAGAAGTTCCTGGCCACGAAGTACGTGGGCACGAAGCGGTTCGGCATCGAGGGCGCCGAGTCGGCCATCCCGATCCTCGACTCGGTCATCAGTGCCGCGGCCGACTCCGGGCTCGACTCGGTGGTCATGGGCATGGCCCACCGCGGCCGGCTCAACGTGCTGTCGAACGTGATCGGCAAGAGCTACGAGGCGATCTTCTCCGAGTTCGAGGGCCACGTCGACCCCACGTCGGTGCAGGGCTCGGGCGACGTGAAGTACCACCTCGGCGCAGTCGGCAAGTACGTGAGCCCGGCCGGAGCCGACATCCGCGTCGAGCTCGCGGCCAACCCCAGCCACCTCGAGACGGTCGACCCCATCGTCATGGGCATCGTCCGCGCCTACCAGGACCAGATCGATCCGCCGCTCTCGTACCCGGTGCTGCCGGTGCTCATCCACGGCGATGCCGCGTTCGCAGGGCAGGGCATCGTGGCCGAGTGC
>JALOLG010000453.1 GCA_025456105.1 Ilumatobacteraceae bacterium
GTGCATCGACCAGCACCGCCGAGCTGGCGGCGAAGTCGTGCAGCGGACCGCCGGAGATCACGAGGTTCGTGGTCATCGTCGGCTCAGCGCTCCGTCGCCGGCCCGGCGGACCCGCCAGCGCCGCCCGGTCCGACCCCGTCGACCGAACGGGGGCGGGGCAGCGTGGAGATGACGCTCGAGGTGACGCCGCCGTCGACGAGCAGCTCGGTGCCGTTGACGTAGGCCGCCTCGGCGGACAGCAGGAACAGCACGGCGCCCGCCACGTCCGCAGCGGTGCCGAGACGACCCAGCGGCACACGCTCGGCGCGACGCGCCCGGATCTCGTCGTCCGCGTAGATCGGCTCGGACATTCCGGCGTCGATCAGGCCCGGCGCCACGGCGTTGGCGCGGATGCCCAGCGGCCCCCACTCCAGCGCCATCTGGCGGGTGAGCAGCGCGACCGCCGCCTTGGTGGCGCCGTAGGCGCCGGCGTTGGGGCCGGGGGCCACGCCGTTCATCGAGGTGACCGTCACCAGCGAGCCGCCGGTGCCGGCGTCGATCATGCGGCGGGCGACGGCACGGGCCGACAGGAAGGTGCCGGTCAGGTTCACGTCGACGACGCTGCGCCAGTCGTCGAGGTCGAGCGTCGCGAGCGGCCCGATGTTCGTCGGTGGTGTCGGCGGCCAACGCGACCGCGCGCCCGCCGAGCTCGGCGGCGACCTGCGCTGCGGCCGCCGCGTCGCGGTCGAGCACCCCGACGGTGCAGCCCGCGTCGTGTGCGGCGCGTGCGAGGTGCGCCCCCAGGCCGTGACCGGCGCCGGTGACGACCACCGTGGCGGTCATCGCCCGGCGGCTTCGCGTGTGAGCAGCTCGGTGGCCCACTGGCCGACCTTCTCCCCCGGCAACGGGCGACGCTGCGGCCACGGGCGGTCCAGATCGACCCGGCGGCCGCGGGAGATGACGTGGCGCAGGTTGGCGCGGTCACCGAGGATCGTCACGTCCCGGGACGGGTCGCCGTCGACGACGAGCAGGTCGGCCGCAGCGCCCTCGGCCACGACCCCGATCGTGCCGTCCTGCATGCGCAGCGCCAGTGCCCCCGCCGCGGTGGCGCAACGGATCGCCTCGAGCGGGCTGAGGCCCACAGCCTCGACGAGCACCTCGAGCTCGCGTGCGTGCCAGTGCCCGTAGGGCGTGAGCGCGAAGCCGCTCTCCGAGCCGGACAGGATGCGCACCCCGGCGTCGTGCGCGGCGCGCACCATGGCGGCGGTCGCCTCGATCTCGCCGCGGAACAGCTCGACCTGACCGCTGCCCGCACCGACCTGGTGGCCGTGGTCGGCCAGGTTCGCGAGGAACGTGAAGGTGGGTGCGATCGCGCAGCCGGCATCGACGACCGCTGCGAGCGCCGTGTCGTCCATGAAGCTCGCGTGCAGGATCAGGTCGACCCCGGCCTCGGCGGCGAGCCGGGTCGAGCTGGCGTTGCGGCAGTGCGCGATGCACGGCGTGCCCAGGTCGTGCGCGGTGTCGGTGACCGAGCGCAGCTCGTCGAGGGTCCACATGGTGAGCTCGCCGCTGCGGTTCGGCAGCGAGCCGGTCACGTGGATCTTGATCCAGTCGGCGCCGTGCTTGATCTGCTGGCGCGTGGTGCGCACCATCTCGTCGCGGTCACCCACCACGTGGGCGTACGCGGCGGTGCCCGAGTCCGGGATGAGCCGACCGGCGGTGCCTCCCGCCGCGGTGAGCAGCGCGTTCATGCCCGCGGTCATGCGTGGGCCCTCGACGACGCCGGCCTCGATGGCGTCGCGCAGTGCGGGGCCCAGGTTCCACAGGCAGTCGGCGTCGAGGAAGCCGGTGACCCCGGCGAGCAGCAGCTTCTGCACGTCGAAGGCCGCGACGAGCGCTGCGGTGGAGCGGTCGCGGTGGAAGAACAGCTCGTCGTTGCTGGCCGGCTCGCCGAAGGTGATGTGGCAGTGGGCGTCGATCAACCCGGGCATGACCGTGTGCCCCGTGGCGTCGATGCGCTCGACCGACGGCCCGGCGAGCTCGGCGGCGGTCGGGCCGACCGCGACGATGCGGTCGCCCTCGACGAGCACGTCGCTCGGCCCGCTCGGCGCGCTGCCGTCGCCGGGCAGCACCGTGCCGCCGACGAGCAGCAGGGCGCCGGCGCCGCTCACCACAGCTGGTCGCACTCCTCGGCCACGGCGTGCACCGCCGAGTGCAGCTCCTCGGGCACCGAGGCCAGCGCCGCGTCGGTCACCTCGTCGGAGAAGCGCAGCCGTTCGGCGTCGACGAGGCCCGACACGACGGGCATCCACGCCGAGTGCAGCACCAGCGGCACCGTCTCGCGGTTCGTGCCGGCCAGCGTGGCGATCGGCCCCGCGGACACCTTCGCCGCGTCGAACAGCTCGACGCGGAAGCCGTCGTCGTTGCACACCGGCTGCACCACGTAGCCGTCGTGGCCACCGGGATCGCTGCCGAGGTAGCTGCCCGCGGGGGCACCACGGGGGGCGAAGGTCGGCGAGGTGATGTGGTCGGCGGTGTTCGAAGGAGCACAACGAGCCGGGTGTCTCCTCACGCAGCAGGTCCGCGTCGATGCGGTCCGCGTAGAGCTCGGCGGCACGGCGGCTGATGTTGCCCGGACGGCAGCCCTGGTAGGTCACGTGGTGCAACGTGGGCGAGGTCATGCCCTCGGTGCTCCAGTCCATCGCGGACAGCTGCAGGTTGAACGCCCAGTCCCGCCGGAACGTGCCCAGGTGGTCGACGCGGCCACGCTCGGGGTCGAAGACCACCTCGGTGATCGTCTCGGGTGCCATCGCCATGTTGTAGAGCCCGACCACACCCGGATCGACCGGGTTGCCGTTGACGTCGAGGTCGTCGGGGCGCAGGTACAGTGCGAGGTC
>JALOLG010000096.1 GCA_025456105.1 Ilumatobacteraceae bacterium
CGGCCGCCGATGCACTCCCCGAGTCGTTCCCGACCCGGAGGTCCGGTCCATGCGTCGCCTGTCACTGTCAGCCAAGCTGTTCGTCGCCGCTCTGCCCCTGCTGCTGGCGATCGTCGCGCTCTTGGGCCTGTCGATCCGCGACAACCTCGAGGAGGTCGATCGGGCCGAGCGCGCCGCCCAGCTCGCCGGCGCCTGGCAGCCGCTGATCACCCTCATCAACGCCGTCGAGGACGAGCAGGCCGTGTCGGCCACCGGTGACACCGACGCCCTCACCACCGCCCGCAGCGCCACCAACGCCCGCATGGTCGAGATGAACACCGCGATCGAGGCGATCCCCGACAGCCAGCCGCTCACCCTGCAGCTCGGCGAGTCGCTCGCCGCCCTCGGCCTCGCCCGCGAAGCCGTCGACAGCCCCGACATCGCCGCCGCCCGCGGCACCACCGCCGCCCAGTCGTACGACGCCGCCGAGAACGAGCTCGTCAACCTCGGCTCGTTCCTCCCCGCCGAGGCCGGCGACGCCCGCCTCGGCCGCGAGCTCGCCGCCGTCACCGCCCTCGCCCGCATCGAGCAGACCGGCGACCAGCTCGTCGACGAGCTCTACGCCGTGCGGTCGCAGGCCCTCAGCGAGCGCAACGTCAACCGGGCCGAGGTGCTCGCCGGATCGCTCGACGACGCGATCGGCGAGTTCCAGAGCATCGCCCCCACCGACTGGCAGGAGGCGTTCCGCGAGGCCGGCTACACCCGAGCCCTCAACAACGGCCTGCGCGCCGTCGAGCGCCTCGTCGCCAACCCGACCGGCCTCATCGACCCCGAGCTCGTCGCCACCCCCGTGGTGGAGGTCGGCGAGTTCCGCGACACGCTCGCCGACGAGATCGTCGACCGCGCCGACGCCACCGTCACCGAGCTCACCACCCGCACCCGGGTGGAGGCCGCCGTCACCATCGGCGCCATCGTGCTCGCCTCGCTGCTCGCCTGGTTCGTCACCCGCTCCATCACCCGCCGGGTGCGCGCCGTCAAGGCCAAGGCCGCCGAGGTGTCCGAGGAGCAGCTGCCCACCCTCGTCAACGCCCTGCGCGACCCGCGGGCCCACGACCAGCTCCCCGACGTGACCCCGCTCGACGAGCGCGGCTCCGACGAGCTCGCCGACCTCGCCCGCTCGTTCAACGCGATGGAGTCGACGCTCGTGCACGTCGCCCAGGAGCAGGTCGAGGTGCTCCGCCGCGGCGTGTCGGAGATCTTCGTCACGATGGCCCGCCGCAACCGGAGCCTCGTCGACCGCCAGCTCGCCCTGCTCGACGAGCTCGAGGCCGACGTCGACGACCCCGAGGTGCTCGGCAACTACTACCGGCTCGACCACCTCGCCACCCGCATGCGCCGCAACAGCGAGAGCCTGCTGGTGCTCGCCAACGCCGAGCCCAAGCGCCGGCGCACCAAGGCCACCGAGATCGACGACGTCGTGCGCGCCGCGATCGGCGAGGTCGAGGACTACCAGCGGGTGCAGGTGGAGCACCTCGACCAGCTCCAGGTGAAGGGCGCCGTCGTCGCCGACGTGGCCCACCTCCTCGCCGAGCTGCTCGACAACGCCACCTCGTTCTCGCCGCCCGAGTCGCACGTGACCGTGTCGGGCCGGTTCGTGGGCGAGACGTACCTCCTGCGCATCACCGACGAGGGCGTGGGCATCACGCCCGAGCGGCTCGCCGAGCTCAACCACCTGCTCGCCAACCCGCCCGTCGTCGGCCTCTCCGTGGAGCCCACCCTCGGCATGTCGGTGGTGTCGCTGCTCGCCCACCGCCACGACATCCGCGTCGAGCTGGCCGCCGGCTCACCCGGCACGACCGCCGAGGTGATGATCCCCGCCGCGCTGTTCGGGCCGATCGACGCCGTCACGAGCGACCCGTTCGCCGCCGCCTTCACCGAGCGGATGCCGTCCGACGCCACCGGCGTGGTGCCGGGCGCCACGGCGACCACCCCGGCCGTGGCGCCGGCACCGCTGGTGCTCGAGGTGCGCGAGCCCGCCGTGGTGGAGCCGACCCCCGAGCCCGAGCCCGAGCCGGCGATCGACGAGCCGATGCCCGTCCTCTCGCTCGACGCGCTCCCGGCGCTCGAGGAGCTCACGTTCGCCTCCGACCAGGCGACGGTGGTCGACCGGCTCGCCGAGGTCACCGGCGAGCCGACGCCGTCGCTGCCCCAGCGTGGCGCCGTCACGCTGCCCCCGCCGCCGCCGGCCCAGCCCGCCGTCGTCGGCGAGTTCGACCGGCCCCCGGCGCACCCCAGCTTCGTGCCGTCGGCGCCCCGACCCGTCGTCGACCCCAACGCCGTGCCCGTGCCCACCATGCGGCCCGAGCCGGCACCGACCTCCGGTGCCACGCCCGGCCTGCCCACGCGGGCCGGTGCGGCGAGCTCGGCGCTCGACGGGCCCGACCGGCTCGCCGACCAGCCCGTCGGCGTCACCGCCCCCACCGCCCTCGCCGCCGCCCTGGCCGCGTTCGACCAGGGCCGCAACGGCGCCCTGCCCCGCGCCGACCAGACGCCGCCCGAGGGCACCGCGATCGTGGAGCGCAGCACGGCCGAGCCGGTGGGCGTGGGCGCCCTGCCCACCCGCCAGCGCCTCGACCTCACCGCCGACGACCCGTCCGACGCCCCGCTCAGCACTGCGGTCTCGCGCCTCGACCCCGAGGCCATCCGCGAGCGCCTGCGGGCCTTCCAGACCGAACGCACCACCGGCACCGACCGCCCGCAAGGAGATCCCTCATGAACCCGGCCGACAACCTCAACTGGCTCGTCCATCGCTTCGTCGAGCACGTCGCCGCCGTGCGGCAGGCCGTCGTCGTGTCGTCCGACGGGCTCCCGCTCGCCGTGTCCGACCGGGTCGAGCGCGAGGCCGCCGAGCGGCTCGCCGCCGTCGCCAGCGGCATGATCGGCCTCGCCTACGGATCGGCCGGCCGCTTCGGCGCCGGCGCCGTCTGCAACGTGATCATCGAGATGGAGCACGGGTGGCTGTTCGTCACCGGCATCCGTGACGGCTCGCTCATGTGCGTCGTCACCGGCAAGGACGCCGACATCGGCACCATCGGCTACGAGATGGCCGTGTTCGCCGACCGCGCCGGCGACGTGCTCACCCCCGAGGTCCGTGACGAGCTCAAGTCGATGATGCTGACCCGGGGGTGACCGTGATCGACGACCTCGACCAGCTCGCCGGCAACGGCCTCGACGACCCGTCCGACGACGGGTTCGACGAGGACTCGACCGGGCGCTTCATCCGCCCGTACGCGATGACCGGCGGGCGCACGGAGGTGGGCACCGACATCCACCTCGAGTCGCAGATCCAGGCCAGCGCCCGGGCATCCGCGCACCTGGGCGCCTACCGGTGGGAAGCCGCCCGCGTGCTCGACCTCGTGCAGTCGCCGATGGCGCTGGTCGAGGTGTCGGCCCGGCTCGACGTGCCGATCGGCGTCACCCGGGTGATCGTCGCCGACCTCGTGAAGGACGGCTCCGTCATCGTCCACGTCCCCGAACAGACCCAGTCGTTCACCAGTCTCCTGGAGAAGGTCCTCGATGGCGTTCGCAACCTCTGACCCCACGGCCGGAACGGCCCGCCGGAACAAGATCCCGGTCAAGATCGTCGTCGCCGGCGGCTTCGGTGCCGGCAAGTCGACCTTCGTCGGCTCCATCTCCGAGATCGAGCCGCTGCGCAGCGAGGCCGTGATGACCACCGCCTCCGACCAGCTCGACGACCTCACCCACACCGCCACCAAGGCCACCACCACCGTGGCCATGGACTTCGGCCGCATCGCCCTCACCGAGGAGATCACGCTCTACCTGTTCGGCACGCCCGGCCAGGAGCGGTTCCACTTCATGTGGAACGAGCTCTCCCGCGGCGCGATCGGCGCGGTCGTGCTCGCCGACACCCGTCGGCTCGGCGACTGCTTCCCGGCGATCGACTACTTCGAGGCGCGCAACGTGCCCTTCGTGGTGGCCGTCAACCCGTTCGACGGCGTGCGCACCCACCCGATCGCCACGATCCGCGAGGCCGTGCAGGTGCCCGAGTCGGTGCCGATGCTGTTCTGCGACGCCCGGGCCCGGCTCGACGTGAAGCTCGCGCTCGTCACCGTGGTGGAGCACGCCCTCAACCGCCAGCGCGCCGGCGCCCGCGTCTGACCCCTTGACGGGGCGGCGTACCGTGGGGGGTATGCGGGCGCACCTGATCGACGGCACCTACGAGCTGTTCCGGCAGCACTTCGGGGCGGCCGGCCGGCACTCGTCGCCCGCGCCCTTCGCCGCCACCACCGGCGTGCTCGCCTCCACGCTCGCGCTGCTCGACGACGGCGCCACCCACGTGGGCGTGGCGTCCGACCACGTGATCGAGAGCTTCCGCAACGACCTCTGGCCGGGCTACAAGACCTCGGCCGGCATGCCGCCCGAGCTGCTCGAGCAGATCCCCGTCCTCGAGGACGCCCTGGTGGCGATGGGCGTCACCACCTGGCCGATGACGGTGTTCGAGGCCGACGACGCGCTCGCCGCGGCCGCCGCGGTGGCCCGGGCCGACCGGCGGGTGGAGCAGGTGCTGATCGTCACCCCCGACAAGGACCTCGGCCAGTGCGTCGACGGCCGGCGGGTGGTGCAGCTCGACCGGCGCAAGCACGAGATCATCGACGAGGAGGCCGTGGTGGAGCGCTTCGGCGTGCCGCCGGCGTCGATCCCCGACTGGCTCGGCCTGGTGGGCGACTCCGCCGACGGCTTCCCCGGGCTGGCGGGCTGGGGCGCGAAGAGCGCCTCGGCCGTGCTCGCCCGCTACGGCCACATCGAGGCGATCCCGCCGACCGCGGCGGAGTGGGACGTGAGCGTGCGGGGCGCCGAGAAGCTCTCGGCCACCCTGCGAGCCGACATCGAGCTGGCGCTGCTGTTCCGCCGGATCGCCACCGTGGAGACCGACGTGTCGTCCGACGTCGACATCGGCACGGTCGACGACTGGCGCTGGACCGGCCCCACCGACGACTTCGCCGCCGTCGCCGAGCGCCTCGGCGCCCCCGACCTCGCCACCCGCGCCACCCGCCTCGCCACCCGCCGCCCCACCTGAGCACCCTGGGTGCCAGCGTCGCGCTGACCGGTTCGCGGTGACATCCGTTGCGGATAGCGCAACGATCGTCACCGAGCTCACGCCACGAGGGCGTCCGGGGCCACTCGGAGGAGCACCCGCCGACACCGATCCGCCGTCCACGCCGGCCGACGGGTGATGTGGTGCCACGTGAAGCGGACGACGTGGAACCCGGCCGCGAGCAGCGCCGAGTCGCGCTCCCGATCGCGCTCCCAGGTCCGCCGGGACGCGACGTGGAACTCCCAGCCGTCGCACTCCACGAGCACCGGGGTCCCGACGAAGCGGAAGTCGACCTCGAAACCCTCGATGCGCGGGTGGAACTCGACCGGCGGCAGGCCGTGGGCCGTCACCAGCCGGGCGAACCCGACCTCCAGGACGCTGTCGGCCGGCTTCTCCCCCAGCGCCCAGCGGTCGAGGGCACGACGCAGCTCCGGCACCCCGGTCCGCCCGCGTTGCTCGTGGCGCTGCACCATCGCCCGGAGCGCCCCCGGCGTGGCGAGGCCCCGGGTGACCACCGAGGCGACCGCAGGATCGACGGCGTCGGGATCGACCTCACCGAGGTCGCACAGCATCCGCAGGACGTTCGTGGTGCGGATGCCCGACCGCACCACGAAGCTGAGGTCGCGAACGTCGGTGGGCCGGTGGGTGACCACCCCCTCGAGCGTCCGCCGGGAGTACCCACGGGGGACGATGAGGTCGACGAGGTCGTCGTCGGGTCGCTCGACTTCCCACAGCCGCGCCGACGATCGGTGCGACGAGACCGAGCCCGGCACGGCGAGCACGGCCGCCGCGATCCGCATCAGCGGCGTGTCGACCGCGCCCGGCAAGCGGGCGACACCCGGGTGGACGGGTGTGAGCAGCCCCGAGCGGATCGCCCGGTACCAGGCGTCGTTCGAGATGCCCAACCCGGCGGCCGCGGCCTTGGTGACGAGGCCGTGGTGGGAGCGACCGAACGGCTCGAGCGTGGTGAGGTCCATGCACCCAGGGGTGCCACGGCCTGCCCCGACCGGAAGCCCTCGCGCCCGATCTCGGTGACATCCGTTGCGGATTCCGCAATCAACGTCACCGAGATCGCCCGGAAGCGACGAGAACACTCGGGTCTTGATGGCGATCGGTGCGATGCGGGGTGAGGTGACGGCCAGGCGATCTGCGGCGCACGGACGATGCCGCTGAAGGCTG
>JALOLG010000097.1 GCA_025456105.1 Ilumatobacteraceae bacterium
CGTGCACGCGACGTGGCGATCGCTCGCCGGCCGAACGGCGGCGGTGGCATCCGGCTTGCGCGACGGCTTCGGCTTGGCACCCGGTGATCGCGTGGCGATCGTCATGCGCAATCGCCCCGAGTACCTGGAGGCGATGCTCGGCATCTGGCACGCCGGCCTCGTGGCGGTGCCCGTGAACGCCCGCCTCCACCGCGACGAGATCGCCTACATCGTCGACCACAGCGAGACGGCGGTGGTCCTCACCGACGACGGCCACGCGAGCGACGTGGAGCCGCTCGTGGGAGCGGTGCCGTCGCTGCGTGCAGCGGTCGTGGCCCCCGGCGAGCGTTGGGATCGCATCACCGGTGCGTCGCCGGTGGCGCTGCTCGACCGGCGCCCCGACGACCCGGCCTGGCTCTTCTACACGAGCGGCACGACCGGCCGGCCCAAGGGCGCCACGCTCACCAACCGCAACCTGCTGATGATGACCCTCAGCTACTTCGCCGACATCGACCCGGTGTCGCCCACCGACTGCATCCTCCATGCGGCACCGATCTCCCACGGTTCGGGTCTCTACGGGTTGCCCCACATCGCGCGTGGGGCGACGAGTGTGGTACGGCGGCGCGCCGATGTACCTGGCCGATCTCACCGACGCGCTCGAGGTCTTCGGGCCGCGGCTCGCGCAGATCTACGGCCAGGGCGAGACGCCGATGACGATCACGGCGCTGTCGAAGGCCGATCACGCCGATCGCGATCACCCGAGCTGGGTCGATCGCATGCAGAGCGTCGGCGTGCCGCGCACCGACGTCGAGGTGCGCGTGGTCGGCGACGACGACCGCGAGCTGCCGGTGGGCGAGATCGGTGAGGTCGTGGTGCGCGGCGACGTCGTGATGCCCGGGTACTGGAACCAACCCGAGGCGTCTGCGGAGACGCTGCGCGGTGGGTGGCTCCACACCGGCGACGTCGGCAGCTTCGACGCCGAGGGCTACCTCACGCTGCGCGACCGCTCGAAGGACCTCATCATCAGCGGCGGCATGAACATCTACCCGCGGGAGGTGGAAGAGGCGCTGCTCCGTCATCCCGGCGTCGGCGCGGTCGCCGTGGTGGGCCGTCCCGACGACGAGTGGGGTGAGGCCGTGGTCGCCTTCGTGGTCGCGGCCGAGGGCGCTGCGCCGCCTCCCGTCGACGAGCTCGACCGCACCTGCCTCGACAGCATCGCCCGGTTCAAGCGGCCGAAGGACTACCGGTTCGTCGACGCGCTGCCCACCAACAACTACGGCAAGGTGGTCAAGCGCGAGCTGCGCGAGCAGCTCCGGGCCGAGTCGGAGTGACTCAGCCGATCTTCACGAGCAGCTTGCCGGTGTTGCCGCCGTGGAACATGAACTGGAGCGCCTCCGGGTAGCGCTCGATGCCGTCGAGGATCTCCTCGCGGCACCGCAGCGATCCATCGGCGAGCCACGACGCGAGCTCGGCGGACGCGACGGGGATGCTCTCCGGGAAGTGGAAGTACGCGAACCCCTCCATCGTCGACTGCCGCTCGGCGAGCCGGAGGTACTTCGACGGGCCGACCACGTGGTCCATGTCGTCGTACTGGGAGATGGCACCGCAGATGACCACGCGGGCGCGCATCGCGAGGTGGTCGAGGACGGCGTCGAGGACGGGCCCGCCCACGTTGTCGAAGAACACGTTCACACCGTCGGGGGCGATCTCGCGCAGGCGCCCCGTCACGTCGTCGTGCTTGTAGTCGACCGCGGCGTCGAAGCCGAGCTCGTCGGTGAGGAACCCGCACTTCGCCGGTCCACCGGCGATGCCGATCACCCGCGCGCCGTCGCGCTTCGCGATCTGGCCGGCGATCGAGCCGACCGCCCCGGCTGCGGCCGACACCACGAACGTGTCACCCGGCTTCGGCTTGGCCACGCACCGGATGCCGATCCACGCCGTGACGCCGGTGGATCCGCCGAGCGCATTCAGGTAGGCGGGCAGGGGAGCGACGGCCTCATCGATCCGCTCGAGGTGCGCCGCGGGCAGATCGACGAGCGTCTGCACACCGAGCCCGCCCCGCACCGCCTGTCCGGGCTCCCAGCCGTCGGCTCGCGACTCGACGACCCGACCGACGCCGCCGGCCAGCACCGTCTCGCCGATCCCCACCTGCCGGTGGAACCCCTCGCCGCGCAGCATCGTGCGCTGTCCGGCGTCGACCGACACGTACTCGACCGCCACGCGCACGTTGCCGTCCTCGAGCTCACCGAGCGGCGCGGTCTCGATCGAGAAGCAGTCGGGCGTGGCCTCACCGATCGGGCGGCGCGCCAGGGTGACTCGGGTCGTGGTCGTGGGCATCGGGCGATGCTAGGGATCCGGCTCCATCGACGAGGTGCCGAGCGCGGAGGTGCCGCCGGTGCTTCCCCTCTTCCGTCATCGCTGCACCCCTGTGGCTCACGTGACCACGAGGAGGAGCGAGATGTTCAGGCGCCGGTACCGACGCGACGAGTGGAGAGGTTGGCCCGAGCCGACGGGGGTGGATGCCAACGGCGTGCCGACCGCCCGCATGTGGATCGGTGAGCAGGAGGTGATCGTCCACTATGCCGACATCCCCGACAGCGACATCACGACCGTGGACGGGATCCGCTGCACGACGGCGCTGCGGACCGTGATCGACCTCGCGGTCGAGCTGGGGCCCGACGACCTCGGCGTGACCATCGACGACGCGCTGCGGCGCGAGCTGTTCACGGTGGACGAGGCGTGGGAGCGGCTCGGTCGGCCCGACCTGGCGACCCACCCGGGGGCCGAGCTCGTGCGACGTGTCCTGCCGTACGTGTCGGGCTGAGATCTGTCAGGCCAGGCCAGCGGCCTGCAGCAGCTCGTCGCCTTCGGCACGCGAGAGCGCACCACCGCGGACCAGCGACTCGACCTGCCGTGCGAACTCGTGGGCCGGGCGCACCCCCTGGCGAACCTCGGCCGCCATGGCCGGGCCGAGGGTCAGCATCATCTCCCGCTGACGCGCGGCGACCTTCGGCTTCTCGGCCAGCATGTCGCCCATCGCGGTGGCGGCGATGTCCGCGTCCTGCGCCGCTGCCGCGGCGGTCGCCTGGTCCTTCCCGCCTCGCCGGAGGAACTCGTCCCAATCCGGCTCCGGCTCGCGCCCGTCGTCGAACAGTCGCACGGGAACGACGAGTCCCGCCACCGGGCGCCATCGCGGCCGACCGAAGGCCAGTGGGCGGCGCGGGGCTCGGTAGACCGTCGTGAACCTGAGCGGTGCGCCGTGCGGTGGGGCGACCTCGAGCGTGAGGTCCCACGACTCGCGACGGAGCATGTCCTCCAGGTCGTCGAGCAGGTTCGGCTCGCCGTCGTCGGGTGCGTGGCCGCGTCGGGACCGGACGTCCACGATCACGGCGTCGACGAGCCGCCCGCCCACACCACGATCGTAGGGTGCCGATCTGGTGTCGGAACCGATACGACCTCGGGTGGGCGGGCTGCGGCTCAGGTGGCCCGCAAGGTGACCGGAGCGCTGGTGCGGCTCGCACCGTCGGCGTCGTGGGTGAAGAACGACAGCTCCACCGCGGCGTCCTCCACGTCGTAGAGGGCCTGCCACAGCGTGCGGGCTCCCTCGACCGGTGCCCGGAAGGCGACCGAGTCGAGCTGGTCGAGGATGTCGTCGCGATCCAGCACGGCGCCGTCGCCGATCGACGCCGAGATCGTGCGCCAGCGGTGGTACGTGAGCGCCGCCGTGCCGATCGGGCCGCTGTCGTCGGGGAGGTGCGCCGGATCGGGCCACCGGTGCAGCAGGTGGTTCGTGCACACCAGGCGGCCGGACGATCGCGGGTCGGCCTCGATGATCAGCTCGTGGTTGCGGCGGGGCGAGTGCTCCCACACGAACGACGCACCGGTCCGGTCGGCCACGACGTAGTGGCACGGCGTGAAGAAGTAGTAGTGCTTGGCCACGAGCAGCGCCCGCTTCGCCTCCTCGACGGTGGCGCACCTGTCGAGCAGGTAGCGCACCACCTGCTGCTCGGCGAGGCCGACTCGCGGCGCTCCCGTCGGCTCCGGGTCCGGTGACTCGTTGTCGGCGAGCAGCGCCACGGTGAGCCCTGCCTCGTTGACTCCGTCCATGGCCCCCAGCACGTCCATGATCCCCACCGTCACCGACGCATAGCCGGTGTCCGGGCGGGACTCGATCACCCACGGGTCGGCGCCGAGCGGACGCTCGCCATCGAGCGGCGGCAGGCCGAGGAGGCCAGTGAGCGTCGCTGTCGGGAAGTCGAAGTTGCGGGCCAGGATCCCGTGCCCGTCCTTGGTGCCGTGACCGGGGAAGAACGCGACCGAGCACCCCGCCGGCAGCTCGTAGCTGCCGAGCCAGTCGAAGCTCACCGACGTGTCGTCCGGGTCGGCGCCGAAGTGGTCGGCGACACCCGCCATGCGCTCGAGCTGCAGCGGGTGGTGGCGGGCGAACCAGTCGCGTCGCGCACCTTCGATCCGGGGGTCGGCCGGGCGGGGCTCGGCGGCCGCGCCGTGCACCGCGTGAGCGGCGGCGGCCAGCGACCGGCCGATCTCGCGCTGCGATCCGGCGACGCGGACGTGGCGTGCGGTCAAGAAGTCGCCGGGTCGTCCGCCGGCGAGCAGGGTCGTGGTCGATGTCATGGTCGCTCCTGAGTAGTGCGATGTCGTAGTATCCAGATCATGCGAGATCGCAGTAGTTCTGTCAAGAGGGATCATCCGGTCGACACCGTGGCGCCCGAGGGGACGAACGTGCTCTTCGACGTGTGGCTGGTGTCGAAGCTCGCCACGGGTGTGCTCGACCAGGCGCTCACCCCGAGCGGGCTCACCGCGGACGAGTTCGGCGTCTACTCGGTGCTCACCTCGACCGACACGATGACGCCCACCGAGCTCGCCCGATGGCTGGCGGCGCCGCCCACCACGGTGTCGAGCTACGTCAAGCGGTTCGAGGCGCGCGGGCACGTGCAGCGCGAGCGGAACCCCCTCGACGGCCGGTCGTTCGTGCTCCGGCTCACGCCGGACGGGCGGCGTGCTCATCTCGAGGCGGGCCGGGCGTTCCTGCCCGTCCTCGAGCAGGTGGTCGCGGCCCTGGGTCGCACCGAACCGTCGGTGCGCCGTGCGCTCGCCGAGCTCCGGGGGGCCCTCGCGGAGACGGCGTGAGCCTCGGGTCTGCCCGCGGCGCGCGACGCGTCGTGGAGCCGGTCGCGTCGCCCCCACGGCGGTCAGACCCGACCCGTCGTCCGCAGCAGCTCCTCGCCCGCCGAGCGCCGACGTGCCGTGCCCTGCCACGCTCCGCGCTCGGGCGTCCGGATCGCCCTTCCCCGATCCTGAACGGATGGCCACTGCGAGGGCTGGGGATGTCGACTGCGGAGGACATGTACCGACGGCGGCTGCACGCTCCTCCGAGACCTGGTAGAAACCGCAGGTCACGCCGGAACGGGCACCGGCGACTGGGAGGCGAGCATGATCCTGACCTCGATCCGTGGGGCTGACGTCGGCGCGCCGCCGATCCGCCGGGTACCCCGGCCGACACCGGCTCGGCCGCTGAGCGTGGTGCTCATCGCCGCGGCGCTCGCGCTGTCCGCGGTCGTCGTCGTCGAGCACGTCGACGACCTGGTCGTGCCGTCCGCAGGTGCGACCGAGCACGCGGTGGTGTCGAGCGGCTCGCTGGTGGCGACGCTCGCCGAGGGTGTGGCGTCGTTCGAGAGCACCGACGGGGCGGCCGGCATGCAGCTCGCCACCGTGCGGATCGGCTCGCTCGACCTCACCGAGCGGGTCGACGACGTGACGGTCAGCCAGAGCGACGGCATCTCGTCGTTCGACTGGGGGACGGTCACGGAGTGGTACCGCGCGGTCCCCGACGGTCTGCAGCACGGCTTCACCCTCGAGGCGCCGGTCGGCGACACCCCGCTCGTCACCGTCGCCGTCGACGTGGCCGACGGGGTGCCCACGCTCGTCGACGACGACACCGTGCGCATCGACACCGACAGCGGCGCGCCCTGGTCGTACGACGGACTCGTGGCCTGGGACGCCGACGGCACCGACCTCCCCGCGTCGATGGCGGTCGACGGCAGCACCATCGAGCTGCGGGTCGACACCACCGGTGCGACCTACCCCGTGACGATCGACCCGATCGTCAGTGGAACGGCGATCGTGTTCACCCCGCAGGCGGCGTCGGACCGCGTCTTCGGCGCCTTCGGCGGTGGCCTCGGGGGTGCGGAGGCGACGTCGTCGTGCCCCGCCGGGACCCTTCTGGTCGGCGTGACGGTCTACCTCAGGGACGTGGCGGTCACGACCGAGGACTGGATCCGAGCTGTCTCCCCTCGTTGCCGTACCGCCGCGCTGAACATCGACGCCAAGGTCGAGCTGGTGGGTACCCTGATCACGGCGGTTCCGTCACTCGGCAACCAGGCCGCCGCCGCCGGGGCCACCGTGTCGAGCGACTGCCCGGAACCCGACCAGGTCGTGGTGGGGCTGGCGGCCGAGGCCGGTGGCCTCATCGACCGGCTGGCCATCCGGTGTGCGCCGCTCGAGTCCGACGGGTCGGTCGGCCCGGTCGAGTTCCAGTCCCCGTACTTCGGCGGGACCAGCACCGGCGTGAGCCAGGTCGGTCCGACGCCATCGGGCTGCAGTGCATGGCGGTGTCGGTCAGCGACCCGCCTCCGCCGCCGGAGGATCCGACGCTCAAGGTCGTGATCAGTGCGGACGTCCCGGCGCCTGCGGTCGGCGGGACGGCGATCGCACTCACCGACCTGCCGGCCACGGTGCTGCAGGGCTACGGCGGCACGTCGTCGACCTACGCGGCGGCCGACCTGCAGACGCTCGACCTGCGCGCCGACCTCGGCGCGCCGAACGGCGACGAGACCCCGGTCGCCGACGTCACCCTCGAGCAGCTGGGTCTCGACGCGACGCCCATCACTCGCGACCTGCTGCGCTCGATCCTGCTGCCGGAGATCCCGATCGACGGCGGGTGGTCAGCGGCGCTGGGGAGCAGTGGGCTGCTCGTGGAGCAGACCATCTCGCTCCTCGACGTGTACGACGACGCGCGCTATCCCGGCGCTGCCGCGGCGATCACGCTCGGCGAGCTCTCGCTCGGGGCCAGCAACCTCGGTTCGATCTCGACGTACGCCGCACTGCTCGCTGGTGTTCCGGTGACCCAGCTGCCGTACCCCAGCAGCTCGCCCTCGGCGCTCGCGTACTGGTGCGGGCTCGTGACCGCGGCCCGTCTGAGCTGCCCCTTCGACTTCGGTGTCGACCCGACGACCGGTGCCGGCGCAGCCAACCTCACCCTGCCGGTGCTCAGCTTCGCGGGGATCGACGTGGAGCAGGCCGACCTGCTCGGCAGCCCGCTCGTCCGGCCGACGGCAACCGGTGATGTCCCCGTCGACCTGAACGGCACCCCCATCGGAGAGCGGTCGCTCGCCGGCCTCAACCTCGGTGCCGTGCCATTGGCGTCACAGCCGCTCGTGCCCTCCAAGCAGCTGCCGTCGTTCGTGCCGGTGGCCGCATCGATCCCGGCGGCGCTCGGCGGGGTGACCCTCGGCGAGCTCGGGGGTGCGGCGCCACTGGCCGCGCTGACGCCTGCTGACGT
>JALOLG010000098.1 GCA_025456105.1 Ilumatobacteraceae bacterium
GTGGGGCGCCTCGGCACCTTCAGCCTGTGGGCGTCGGCCGACGACGCACGTCGGTTCGTGGCGCTGCCGGAGCACCGCGAGGTCGTGCGGCGCACGCGCGCCGAGGACTGGTACGGCGAGGAGCTGTTCGCCCGGTTCGAGCCCTACGCGTCGGCCGGCACGTGGAGCGGCGTCGACCCGCTCGCCGGCTGACGTCCGCCGAACGGATCGCGGTCGGTGCGGGCGGCCCGCTCACGCAGGCGCCGCGGCACCACCGGCACGAGCATCCCGTACGGCGCCTCGCCGTACAGGTGGTGGATCCGATGGGCATCGGCCAGCCGGTCGAGCAGCGCCATGCGGCGGCCGCCGAGTCCGCCGAGCCGGCGGTGGATGTAGACGTCGTGCACCAGCGCGTACGCCGCGCCGTAGGCCGTGATCCCGAGCGTGGCGGGCACCAGCACGCCGGCTCCGTCGACGTTGAACCCGGCCCACATGGCGGTGCACACGATCGCAGCGAAGGCGACGGGGTAGAGGTCGTTGGCCTCCCAGCGACCGTCGTGGCGCTGGTGGTGGCTGCGGTGGAGGCGCTCACCCAGGCCGTGCATGACCCAGCGGTGGGTCGCGGCCGTGACGGGCTCCATCACGGCGAACGCCACGAGGCCCACGGTCAGCGACCACATGCCCGCGACGCTACCGGTCCGTGCGGGCGAGGGCGGCGTAGTGCGCGATCGCGTCGCGCAGCGGGGCCTCCACGACGCCCTGCTCGTCGGCGACCGCGGCGAGCCACGCCGGGCGGTACACCGCCGACACCGTGATCGGGGTGTCGAGCGCGGACCCCTGCACGGCGAGGCGGGTGAACGTCGTGGCGTAGTCGGGCGGGCGGAGGTCGCGCCCCAGCTCCCAGAGCGCATAGGGATCGGGGGCCTGGCCGTCGGGCCGGAGCAGCACGTAGCTCCCCGACGTCGGCTCGGTGGGACCACCGGCGAGCCCCGGGCCGTCGGCGAGCACCGTGCCGTGCACCCGGTCGGGGCGCGCCCCGGCCAGCTGCAGCGCGGCGTAGGCGCCGAGCCCGCGGCCCACGACCGCCGCCTCGCCGACCTCGCCGAGCGCGATGTCGGCGTCACCGAGCAGGATCTCGGAGGTGTAGCCGCCGCCGGCCGGCACGGTGGAGGCGCCGTGGCCGGTGAAGTCGAGGGCCGCAACGGGTCCCGGCCAGTGGTCCGCCCAGGTCGGCACCGCCTCGGGCGACCGCTCGCCGAGCCCGTGCAGCAGGAGCAGCGCCAACCCGTCGCCCTCGCGGAGCCAGTGCAGCGCGAGGTCGATGCGGTTGTGGCGCAGCACCACCGTGCGGGTCACGAGCGCGCTCCCGGAGGTGGGCCGAGGAACTCGTGCACGATCGCGGCCACCCGGTCGGGATCCTCGATGTGGGCGAAGTGGCCGAGGCCGTCGAGCAGCAGGCACCGGCCCTCCGGCGGGAGGTACGGCTCGACGTGCTCGGGCAGCGTCCCCCAGCCCATCTCCTCGGACTCCGAGCACAGCAGGCCGAGGAACGGCATCGACAGACCCGGCAGGCGCATGAGGGCCCACTCGGGACGCCACGGCCCGAAGCCGCCCATCCGCATCGACGGGTCGATCTTCCATCGCCACCCGTCGGGCGACTCGAAGCCCCCGACGGTCACGAGGTACTCGAGCCACTCGCGCGGGAGCCGGGGGTTCATCCGCGCCCGCCGCTGCGCGACCTCCGCGATGGTGCCGGGCTTGCGGACGTTGCCGGCCGTGCGGCGGCGGTGGTCGAGCCAGCCGGCCACCTCGCTCGCCATCATCTTCGTGCGCTGGTGCTCGGGCACGTCGGGGAAGCGCCCGCGGAACGGGATGCCGTCGATGTTCACGAGCGCCCTGAACCGGTGCGGCTGCGCGTCGGCGAGCTGGATCATGAGCCCACCGCCCTTCGAGTGCGCGATCACCGGGACGGCCTGGTGCGGTGCGACGTGGTCGAACACCGCGGTGGCGTCGCGGATGTCGGCTTCCCACGAGTAGAGCGCCGCGTGCGCGCTGTCGCCGTGGCCGCGCTGGTCCCAGGCCACGACGCGCCAGCCGAGCCCGGCGAGGATGGGTGCGAACACGTCGTACGTGCGGGCGAAGTCGAAGCCACCGTGGACGCACAGGAGCACGGGGGCGTCGGCCGCACCCCACTCGTGCACCGCGATGCGGACCCCGTCGGCGTCGACGTCGTACTCCCGATCGGGCGCGTGGGCACGTGGGTACGTGCGGGCGGGAGCGGTCGCCGAGTCCACGGCGGGCGACACTACGCGTACAGTCGCCGGGGTGAGGTGGTGGTGGAGCCCGGCAGTGCTCTCGGCGGCGGCGATCGGTGCTGCCGTCGTCGCCGGCTGCGCAGGCGACGACGCAGGGGCGGGCGAGACGCTGCCGCCGATCCGCACCACGACCACCGTGGCCACCACGACGTCGTCGACCCTGCCCGAGGGCCGGATCTTCTACGAGATCAAGCCCGGCGAGACCCTGTCGATCATCGCCGAGCGGTTCCAGGTGCCGGTCAAGGCGATCGTCGACCTCAACCGGATCGAGGACCCCGACGACGTGCCCGCCGGTGCGACGATCGAGATCCCGCGCGGCGTCGTGCTGGTGCCCGAGCTGCCCGAGGTGCCGTCGAGCGCGCCCACCAGCGAGCCGTGACCTGCTGCCGTGGGATGTGACGGAGTGCCCTGCCGGCTGCCGGTGGGCGTTCCTACACTGGCGCCATGACCTTCTGGCCGACGCGCGACCACTGGAGCGTCGCGATCCCGCTGCACACCGACCACGTCCGGCTCCCGGTGCTCGCCGACACGGGCTTCGTGCAGCTCGCGCCGATGCCGGTCGAGGTGCCGGCCACCGAGTGGGAGTCGCTCGAGTACATGGACTGGAAGAGCGGCGGCGACACCAACTTCGCGCCGCTCGCGAGCGCCGACGGCGAGCTCGACTGCCGGGGCTTCTGGGACAAGGGCAAGACCGACAAGGACGCCCTGTGGACCTCCAACGCCGCGAAGGCCCCGACGTTGCGCGACTACGTGGCGGGCGTGGGCGCGAACTTCGGTCGTGTGCGCATCATCAAGCTCGAGCCGCAGGATCGCGAGGCGGCGATGCGCTCGATCCACCGCGACGACAACAACCGCTTCAACCCCGAGGGCGAGGGCTGGGTCGTGCGGTCGTGGGTCGAGCTCACCGACAACCCCGACAGCTACATGCTGCTCATGGACAACGGTCCCGACGGCCTGCCCGACCCGGCCACCGAGCGGCGCGTGCCGCTGCCGCGCGGGGCGCGGTTCGTGGTCGACACGCAGCGCCTGTGGCACGTGGTGGTGCACAACGGCACGGCGCCCCGCTACGCGCTGATCACCAGCTTCGAGTCGGGTCCGGCGCTCGAGCGCTGGATCGACAGCCAGCTCCCCGTCGCCGTGTGAGGCACACGCCCACGCGTCAGGCGCGCGTGCACTGGTAGGCCTGCGTCAGCAGGTCGCGCAGCGACTCGTCGAGATCGTCGGGGTGCGCGACGTTGGCGACGTGCCAGTAGCGGCCGCCCCACGGCGCGACCTTGCGCGTGATGGTCCGGTGGCGGGCGGGCCGGTCGAGCGCGAACCAGATCGCCTCCCAGCGCCGCATCGGGCGGAGCTCGGCGAACTTGTGGGGGTTCTTCAGGAAGATCCCCACCGACACCACGTCGAGGTGCACGGGGCCCACGCTCGAGAGGTGGGCGAGCACCGCCTCGACGACCGGTCGCTCGTGGGCCGGCCCGGTGGCCAGGTACTCCTCGAGCGTGAGGCCGGGGGCGCACTCGTGCCCCTGACCGGCCCGACCGAACACCCGGCCGCAGCTCGGGCAGGTCCAGCCGCGAGGCTGCGCCGTCACGCCGGCGCAGCCTCGCGGTGGGTCGTGGCGAGGTCGGCGATGTCGCCCATGATGCGGGCGAGCTCGAAGTCCTTGGGCGTGTAGACCCTCGCGACGCCGGCGGCCTCGAGCACCGGGCGGTCGTCCTCGGGGATGATGCCCCCCACCACCACCGGTGCGTCGACCCCTTCGGCGGCCAGCGCCCGCAGGACGCTCGGCACCAGCTCGAGGTGCGAGCCCGACAGGATCGAGAGCCCGATCACGTCGGGATCCTCGTCGCGCGCCGACGCCGCGATCTGCTCGGGCGTGACCCGGATGCCCGAGTACACCACCTCCATGCCGGCGTCGCGTGCGGCCACGGCGATCTGCTCGGCGCCGTTGGAGTGGCCGTCGAGCCCGGGCTTGGCCACGAGCAGCTTGGGCGGGCCACCGGACATCGAGCGCACCCGCGCGGCCACCTCGCCGAGCCCACGGCGGTCGCCGGCGGTGGCGCCGCCCACGCCGGTGGGTGCCCGGTACTCGCCGAACACCTCGCGCATGACGGCACCCCACTCACCGGTGGTGCCGCCGGCGCGCGCCAGTGCGATCGAGGCCGGCATGACGTTCTCGCCGGCGACGGCCACACGGCGCAGCTCGTCGAGCGCGGCGGCCACCGCCGCGCCGTCGCGCTCGCTGCGCCAGCGCTCGAGGTCGGCGACCATCTCCGCCTCGACGGCCGGGTCGACCTTGAGGATCGCGCCCTCGCCGCCGAGCGGCGACTCGGCGGTCTCCGTGAACCGGTTGACGCCCACCACCACCTGCTCGCCCGACTCGATGCGCCGGGTGCGCTCGGCCATCGAGCTGACGAGACGCGACTTGAGCGCCTCGACGGCCTCGAACGCGCCGCCCAGCGCGAGCACGTCGTCGAGCTCGGCCTGCGCCGCGTCGCGCAGCTGCGCCGTGGTCGACTCGATCACGTGCGAGCCGTCGAAGATGTCGCCGTACTCGAGCAGGTCGGTCTCGAAGGCGAGCACCTGCTGCATCCGCAACGACCACTGCTGGTCCCACGGCCGGGGCAGGCCGAGGGCCTCGTTCCACGCAGGCAGCTGGATCGAACGCGCTCGAGCCCGCTTCGACAGCGTGACCGCGAGCATCTCGAGCACGATGCGCTGGACGTTGTTCTCGGGCTGTGCCTCGGTGAGCCCGAGCGAGTTCACCTGCACGCCGTAGCGGAAGCGTCGGGCCTTCGCATCGGTCACGCCGTAGCGCTCGAGGCCGATGCGGTCCCACATCTCGGTGAACGCGCGCAGCTTGCAGATCTCCTCTACGAACCGGATCCCGGCGTTGACGAAGAACGAGATCGAGCCGAACACCTGCGGGAAGCGGTCGTCGGGCACCTGGCCCGACTCGCGCACGGCGTCGAGCACGCCGATGGCCGTGGCGAGGGAGTAGGCGATCTCCTGCACCGGCGTCGCGCCGGCCTCCTGGAGGTGGTACGAGCAGACGTTCATGGGGTTCCACGCCGGGGCGTGCTCGGCGCACCAGGCCACCATGTCGACGATCAGCCGCCGCGACGGAGCGGGCGGGAAGATGTACGTGCCTCGCGACAGATACTCCTTGACGATGTCGTTCTGGGTGGTGCCCCGCAGCTCGGCGCTCGGCACGCCCTGCTCCTCGGCGTTCGCGACGTAGAGCGCGAGCAACCAGGCCGCGGTCGCGTTGATCGTCATCGACGTGTTCATCGCGCCCGGCGGGATGCCGTCGAGCAACGTGCGCATGTGCCCGAGGTGGACGACGGGCACGCCGACCTTGCCCACCTCACCGCGGGCCATCGGGGAGTCGGGGTCGTAGCCGGTCTGGGTGGGCAGGTCGAACGCGATCGAGAGCCCGGTCTGGCCCTTGGCCAGGTTGGTGCGGTAGAGCTCGTTCGACGCCGCCGCCGTCGAGTGACCCGAGTAGGTCCGCATCATCCACGGCTGGTCGCGCTCACCCATGGGGCAAGTGTCGCCGCGCGCGACGGCGAGGCTCAAGTTCCCGTCAGGTGTGCCGATGGAATCCTGCCGGACGTGCGACCGCACGGCGATGCCTGGCGGGGACCGCTCGATGGTCGCGGGGACAACGGACGGCGGGAACCGGTGTCGGCGGGTGGCGGCCCGCCGACACCAACCCTCCTGGTGCCAGACACGTGTCAGACACCGGGGTCGTCGACGGCGGCGCGCAGCAGGTCGAGGTACCGAGGGCGTGGCACGTCGATCGCACCGAGCGACACGAGGTGCGGAGTGGTCCACTGCACGTCGAGGAGCCGCGCGCCCGACCGCACGAGCTCGTCGACGAGGTGGACGAGAGCGACCTTCGACGCATCGGCGGCGGTGTGGAAC
>JALOLG010000099.1 GCA_025456105.1 Ilumatobacteraceae bacterium
ACTGCGCCCGGTCGACCGCGACCAGTTCGAGCGGGCGATCGACTCAGCCGGGTGACAGGGACCTCCGACCCTGGTCGCGGCACCCCCCAGCACCTACGTTCAGCGCATGGCCGACGAGACCAGCGACCTGCCACCCGACGCGAGCCAGTGGGAGCGCGACCTCTACCGACATCTCACCCACCACACCCGCAACGAGGGCAAGCTCCTCGCCGAGTACGTGCAGGTGGCCCAGGGCACCGAGTCCAAGGCCCTCTCCTACCTGCTCGACCTGCTCGTGCAGGACGAGCACCGGCACCACGCGATCTTCGACGCGCTCGCCCACTCGATGAAGGCGCAGACCGAGCTCGACCCCGACCCCGAGGTGCCGCTGCTCGACTTCCACAAGGTCGACACCACCGAGCTGCTCGCGCAGACCCGCACGCTGCTCGAGCACGAGCGCGAGGACCAGAAGGAGCTGAAGCGGCTCCACAAGGAGCTGCACGACATGGAGCACACGTCGCTGTGGGGTCTGCTCGTCGAGCTCATGCAGCGCGACACCGAGAAGCACATCGCGATGCTCGAGTTCGTCGAGCGTCACGCCACGCGCTGATCGTCGCTCAGGAGCCGACGATCCCGCCGTCCTTGCGGGTGATCACCAGGGTCGCGTCACGGGGGATGGTCGTGCCGTCGAAGGGCTTCGGGAAGCTCGTCAGCGACGGATCGCCGTCACCCGGATGCTGGAGGTTGGCGAACATGACGCGCTGACTGGGTGTGATGGCGATCCCCGTGACCTCGCAGCCGCGCACGCCGGTGAGCAGACGACGCACCTCTTCGGTCACGGGATCGGCGACCAGCATCTGGTCGTTGGCGTTCACGGTGACGCCGCCCGACAGCTCGATCACCGGCTGCGTGCCGTCGGTCTGGATGAACACCCGGCCGGCCGAGTCGGCCCACAGCCCGTCGGGCGAGCCGTACATCTGGCCGTCGCCGTCCTCGGTGTCGACGGAGATCAGGAAGATGTCCCAGACGAACGTCGTGCCGACGTGCTGGTCGGCGTCGACCCAGCGGATGATGTGCCCGTCGGGGTTCGGGGCGAGCGGATTGGCCGCCACCTCGCCGGCCGGGGTGCCGGCCGGGTTGGAGCGGCGCGTGTTGTTGGTCAGCGTGCAGAACATCTCGTCGTCGACGCCCTCGGCGATCCACTCGGGGCGGTCCATCTTGGTGGCACCGAGGAGATCGCCGGCGATGCGGGTGTACGTGAGCATCTCGGCGTCGGTGGCGAAGCGCGCCGCGAGCGCCGGGTTGTCGCGAGTGAGCTCGAGCCACTCGCCCGTGCCGTCGGCGTTGAACTTGGCGACGTAGAGCTTGCCGTCGTCGAGGGGGCTGATGCCGCGGGCCTGCATCGAGCGCCAGTTGCCTGACGACACGAACTTGTAGATGTACTCGAACCGCTCGTCGTCACCCATGTACACGACGGCACGGCCGCCGCGACCGGTCACGAACGTGGCGCCCTCGTGCTTGAAGCGACCGAGCGCCGTGCGCTTCACCGGCGGGCGGTTCGGGCGATCGGGATCGATCTCGACCACCCAGCCGAACCGGTTCTCCTCGTTCCGGTACTGCGCGTTCGACAGGTCGAACCGGTCGTCGAACAGGTGCCAGCCGTAGCCGAATCCACCCGGGCTGAACCCGTAGCGCCCCTGTTCCTCCGTGTTGGTGCCACCGCTCCTGCGGCCGAAGTAGCCGTTGAAGTTCTCCTCGCACGTGAGGTAGGTGCCCCAGGGCGTGTACCCGTTGGCGCAGTTGTTGAGGGTGCCGAGCGGCGGGTTGGCGGCCGGCGTCTGCAGCGGCGCGCTCCCTGCCACTGGGCCGCTGAAGGTCACCGGGGTGTTCACGTGGATGCGCCGGTTGCGACGGTCGTTCCGCACCTGCCAGCCCGATCGGGTCCGCTCGATCTGCACCACCGACACACCGTGCGCGTGCTGCACGATCCGGACCTCGTCGAGGCTGGAGGGGTTCGTGGTGCGGAGGATGTGCGGGTTGGTGCCGAACTCGTGGTTGATGCAGAGCATGCCTCGGCGCTCGTCGCCGAAGTACCACATGCCGTCGTGGCCGATCCCGATCCGTCGCGTCTGCTCGTCGGCGATCGTCGAGGCGCTCTTCAGCAGGCCGGCGGCCTCGAAGTGGTCGGCGAAGTCGTCGGGTCCGCCGTCGAGGCGGGTCCACCACGGGATGAGCACGTCGTACTGGTACTCGGGGGCGATGGTCGGCATCACCCCGGCGTCGTTGGCGATCGAGGTGAACGAGAACAGCGGTGTCCGACCCGAACCCGGGCGGCCGGTGGGTGCCGGTGCCGCGGCGGGGGCGCCCAGCGCGTTCACCGAGCCGGCGGCGAAGAACGTGGTGGCCGCCGCGGCCAGGCCGCCGATCATGGCCGTGCGACGTGAGAAGCGGGCGTGCAGGATCTCCTGGAACGTGGTGTTGTCGGAGCTGTTGCTGACGGTGTCGTCGTCGAGCAGGGACATGGCGGGTCTCCTCGGGTCGTGACGGGGAACGTCAGCGACCGTAGGAAACCGAGTTGGACGGGAGGCAGCGTCACCGTGACACGTCGGCGAAGTCGCGGTGAACTCCCGGTGTCAGGGCTCGGGGTCGCCGAGGTCGATCTGCTCGCGCGGCACCAGGTTGAGGTCGACGTCGGCGGGGTCGACGCCTTCGGCCTCGAGGCGGGCCCGCAGGTCGTCGAGATCGGGTGCGGGCAGCGCCCCGATCGCGGTCACCTCCACCTCGCCACCTCGGGTCGAGAGCGCGACGAGCTCCCAGTCGCCGGCTTCGGCCCACCCGGTCAGGGCGCTGCGCACCCGCGACTCTCGGAGGGTGTCGCCGCCGATCCGGATGCTCGCGCCGGTGAGCGGGATCGCCACCAGCACGAACAGCGCGATCACCACGAGCACGGCGTTGCGGCGGTTCACCCGCTCGGTGCCCGGTGCCGCCTCCGCGAGCGCTGCCCGGTGGACCCCGTAGAGCGCCATCACGACGGTGCCGGTCAGCAAGATGGCGGCCACGTTGGTGGTGAAGAGCAGCAGTGCGCCTGCCGACTCGCTCCACGCCCCTGACTCGGCCGTGAGGCCCACGACGGTGAGCGGCGGCACGAGCGAGATCGCGATCGCGACGCCCGGCAGGGTGTCGGAGATGTCGGAGCGGACCAGGGCGACCGAGCCGACCGCCCCCGTGGCGAGCGCAGCGAGCAGGTCGATGAGCCGGGGGTTGACGCGGCCGGCCACCTGCGGGTTGGTCGCGGCGACCACCTCGTTGATCGAGAGCAGGCCGATCAGGTACCCGATGGCGATGGCGGCGGCGGCGCCGGCCAGCACGAGCCCGATGCTGCGCAGCAGGTTGCCCCGGTCGCCCAGGACGACGCCGAGCATCGTGCCCATGATCGGTGTCATGAGCGGGGCGACGATCATCGCCCCGATCACCGTGGCGGTGGAGTCGGCCACCACACCAGCGGCGGCGATGATCGCCGCGAGGACCAGCAGCACCCAGAACCGGGTGAGCTTGGTGCGAACCGTCGGGCCGTCGAAGAAGACGGCGCCGCGCATGTGGTCGAGCGTGTTGGTGGGGGTGAGCGGCACGAGCGGGACGCTAGGCGGGCAGACTGGGGCATCGACGCCAATGCCGTGCCGCCACCCCGGGTGCCGTCGCCCTGGAAGATGGCGCTCGAGTCGCGGGCGGCGCTCGACGGCGCGCGGCTCGCCGTGCTCGCGCCTCGACTGGCGCGCGGCCCACGAGGCGACGGCCGTCCCGTCGTCGTGCTGCCGGGCTACGGCACGTCGGACGCATCGACGATCCTCGTGCGCGGCTACCTCGCCCGGCTCGGCTACGACGTGCGCGGTTGGGGGCTCGGGCGCAACCACGGGCGGGTGCTCGAGCTGCTGCCCGAGGTGGAGGGGCTGGTCGAGGGGGTGGCGAAGCACCACGGGCCGGTCGCCCTGGTCGGCTGGAGCCTCGGGGGCGTGCTGGCGCGCGAGACGGCGCGTGCGCTGCCCGGGCAGGTGCGCCGGGTGATCACGATGGGAACCCCAGTGGTGGGCGGCCCGAAGTACACCCAGACCGCGCGCGCCTACGCCGAGCGCGGGCTCGATCTCGACGCGATCGAGCGCCTGGTCGCCGAGCGCGAGCGCGCCCCCATCGGCGTGCCGGTGACGGCCATCTACAGCCGCAACGACGGCGTGGTCGACTGGCGGGCGTGCATCGACCGCACGCACCCGGAGGTCGAGCACGTGGAGGTCCGGTCGTCGCACCTCGGCATGGGCGCCTGCCCCGACGTGTACGCGATCCTCGCCGACCGGTTGGCGCGCCGCTGAGAGCACGGCTGACGCCGTGTGGTGGACTCGCGCCATGAGCGCCGCCCCGATCATCGAGCACCGGAACTGGTTCCAGGTCGCCTACCTCGTCAACGACATCGACGCCGCGATCGCGAAGTGGACCGACCTGTTCGGGGCCGGGCCGTTCGCCGTGACGCACCACCACAAGACCGACCGCTTCATGTACCGCGGCACCGACGCCGAGGCCGACGTGTCGTACGCGTTCGGCTACCTCGGCGACACGATGATCCAGTTCATCCAGCAGCACGACGAGACGCCCTCGATCTACCGCGACATGTACGCGGCGGGGGAGGAGGGCTACCACCACGTGGCCTATCTCGTGCACGACTTCGAGGCCGAGTACTCGCGCCTCGAGTCGATGGGGTTCACGCCGGCGTGCCGGCTGTACGCCGACGGCGTCGACGCCGCGTACTTCGACACGCGCGACGTCACGGGCGGCTTCACCGAGATCCACGGCGATCCGCCGCACATCATGGGGACGTTCGCCGTGTGGCGGCGGGCGCACGAGATGTACCGGCCGGGCGTCGACGACCCGGTGCTGCGCCGCAAGTAGCGAGATCCGACGTCGTCAGCGCGCCAGCTCGTCCACCCGGGCACGCGCCGCCTCGCGGTCGCGGAACCAGAGCGCGTTGATCTCCACCCAGGCGGGCGGCGCGGCCGGGCTGCCGTCGGCGACGTAGATCGCGCCCACCGGGCACGCCGGCAGGCACAGGTTGCAGCCGATGCACTCGTCGGGGTCGATGTAGCGGACCCGGTCGATGTCGTCGGCGTGGATGCAGTCGACCGGGCACACCTCGACGCACGACTCGTCCTTCACGTCGATGCACGCGTCGGCGATCACGTAGATGGAGGTCACGTCCGGCTCCCGTCTCGTTCCAGGCGGTCCGTACCATACGAAGACCCGGTCCTCCCCGACGAAGGCGGTCACCGTGACGCAAACCTGCCCCTTCCGCAGCGTGCTCGACGAGGCCGCCGGCGGCCTCGACGCGGCCGACCTCCGCATCCCGCTGATGCCGATCGGCGAGGCGTTCGACATGGGCCACGACGCGAACGGCGTGCCCCTCATCGACCCGCGGCTGTTCGACTCGGCGGAGTTCCGGCGCAACCCGTACCCCTACTACCGGATCATGCGCGACCACCATCCGGTGCTCCACGACCCGCTCCACAACTGCTACTGGATCACCCGCTACGACGACGTCGCCGCGGCGTACCACGACGATGAGCTGTGGAACACCATCCCGAAGGGCATGAGCTCGGGGGTGCTCGGCAACACCCAGCTCGAGCTGTCGGGCGTGGAGCACCGCCGGCGCCGCAACCTGTATGGCCGGCACCTGGTGGGCAAGGCGCTCGACCGGCGGGTGCCCATCATCGAGCGGCTCGCCGCCGACATGGTGGCGGAGTGGTTCGCCGACGGTGCGGGCGAGCGGACGATCGAGATGGGTCGGCTGTTCGCGAACGAGTTCCCGATCCGCGTCGTGGGCCAGGTGCTCGGCTTCCCCGAGGAGGCGCGCGACGACTTCTTCTACTGGTACTCCTCGATGATGAACGGCCTCGGTGGCTCCGAGACGGCGAGCCAGGGCGTCGAGGCCCGCCAGCACCTCGAGGACTACGTGACGGGGCTGGTGGAGGAGCGCCGCGTCACGCCCACCTACCTGCACGACGCCGACGGCGAGCGGATCGGGCTCGACATCATCTCCGAGCTGTGCCAGTCGAAGGTCGACGGCGACTGGCTGTCGACCGAGGAGATCACCTCCAACATCGCCCTGATCGTCGGCGGCGGGGGCGAGACCACCCGTGGGGCGATCCTCAACATGTGGTACCTGCTGCTCCAGCACCCCGAGCAGCTGGCC
>JALOLG010000100.1 GCA_025456105.1 Ilumatobacteraceae bacterium
CTCGTGGAGCGCCGGCCTGCCGTCGGTGACCGGCTCCGATCCACGGACGCCGGGCTGGAACGTGACGACCAGCGGCTCGTGGACCGCCCACGTGTGCAGCTCGCGACCGCCGCCGCGCACGGCGACGACGCGCTCGGCCGACACGGCGACCGCACCGGCGACGAGACGGCGGTCGAGCGCGTGCGCGAGACGAGGGGCGAGATCGCGGCCGTCGGGGGACGCGGGCAGGACCACGATCGGCTCGTCGGCGAGCAGCGGCAGGAGCCGCTCGGCCCAGCCCGCCGGCGCGTAGGTGGGGAGCTCGGCGACCCGGACGTCGGACCCGAGGGTGGCCTCCCCGGCGAGCCGCGCCGCGCCAGGGCCGACCACGAGCGCACGTCCACCGCACTCGGCGATGGTCTCGTCGGCGCCGGTGGGGAGATCGCCGTCGCGCACGGGCACCAGGGCCAGGAGGGCGGTCACGGCACCCCGACCCCGGTGGTGTCGACCGCTCGGCGGCGCCGGTCGCGGAGGTGGCGCACCACCTCGATCACGACGGTGACCGTGAGGGCCATGCCGAAGGCCACGAGGAACGCCACGGTGTGATTGTCCTCGAACGCCTTGCCGCCCACGTAGCCGAGGAGCGCCGCGTAGGTGGCCCAGATCGACACGGCGATCGCGACCCAGAACATGAACCACGCACGGGGCTGGCGGGTGACGCCGCTCGTCACCGTCAGCGCCGTGCGGCCCATCGGGATGAACCGGGCGGTGACGAGCAGCAGCCCGCCGCGCTTGCGGATCTGCGCGTCGGCCCAGTGGAGGCGCGCGGCGGTCTTGGGCTTGCGGGCTGCGCGAGCCTCGATGCGCGGGCTGAAGCGACGTCCGATCAGGTAGGCCGCGTTGTCGCCGAGGAACGCGCCCGTCGCGCCGCAGACGATCACGAGCAGCAGCGACTGCTGCCCCAGGCCGGCCGCCACACCGCCGATGATCACCGTGGTCTCGCTCGGGACGATCGGCACGATCGAGTCGAGGAACGCGACGACGAAGATCACGATCAGGAACCACCACTGGCCGGAGATCTCGTCGAGCCAGTCGGTGAAGTCGCTGACGATGCTCGCGGTGAGCGCGACGGCGAGCAGCGACCTCACCGCGGCGAGGCTACCCGGGCGGGTCCACCACCGTTCGGCGACGTGGCGTCGACGGCGGCCACCCAGATCGTGGCGTCGGGAGCGATCGTGCCGCGAGCCGCGGAGCGCTCGGTGGCGACGACCACGTCGCCCACCGTGAGGAGGTCACCGACGCGGACGGGCTCCGGCGTGGGGTTGAGCACCGCGACGAGGCGGCCCCGTCGGACGGCCACCAGGTCCGGGTGGAGATCGACGAGCCGAGCGTCGTTCCCGGTCGCGAACCGTCGCCGTGCGGCGAGCAGCGCTCGGTAGGTGGCGAGCGTCGAGTCGGGGTCGGCGGCCTGGGCGTCGGCGGCCCATCGCCCCCAGTCGTCGGGCTGGGGGAGCCAGGGCGCTGCGCCGGTGGTGGGGCTGAACCCGTGGGCGCCCGCGGGGTCGGCCGTCCAGGGGAGGGGGACGCGGCAGCCGTCGCGGCCCCGGAACGCCCCGGCCGTGCGGAGGAACACCGGGTCCTGGCGGGCGACGTCGGGGAGGTCGAGCCAGTCGGGGAGGCCCAGCTCCTCACCCTGGTACAGGTACACCGAGCCGGGCAGGGCGAGCACGAAGGCGATGGCCGCGAGGGCGCGGCGCCGACCCAGCTCGAGGTCGACGGGCGCGTCGACGTAGCGCAGCGCGCTGCCGGTGTAGCTGGCGGGGTCGGTGGCGTTCGCGCGACCGAGGCGCGTGACCGTGCGCTGCACGTCGTGGTTCGAGAGCGTCCACGTGGGCACCACCCCCTCGTCGTGGAGCAGCATCAGCTGGTCGCCGACGGCCTGGCGGAGCTCGCTCGCCCGCCAGGGGCTGAGCAGGACGTCGAACGCGAACGCCTGGTGGAACTCGTCGGGCCGGGCGTACTCGAGCAGGAGGTCGGGACGGCGGGGCGTGTACGCCTCGGCGACGAGCACGATCTCGCGCCCGGGGTGCTCGTCGACGTAGCGGTCGGTGAGGCGCCGCCACCGCCGCCACACCGCGTGCCCTTCGGGGCGGAACGTCGCGAAGGGGTTCGAGAGCGCGAGCTCCTCGTCGGTGGCACCGGGCGGCCCCGGCGGCTGGTCGGGCAGCTCGGGTGCCTTGCCCACCGGCGGGACGGCGTCGACGCGGAACCCCTCGACACCGCGGTCGAACCAGAACCGCAGCACCTGCTCGAAGTGATCGGCCACGTCCGGGTGGGTGTGGTCCCAGTCGGGCTGGTACGGGCTGAACGTGCCGAGGTACCACTGGCCGTCGTCGACCCGGGTCCAGGCCGAGCCGCCGAACACGGCCCGCCAGTTGTTCGGCGGCTCGTCGCCGACGCCGTCGCGGAAGAAGAACCGCGCTCGCTCCGGGCTTCCCGGTCCGGCCTCGAGCGCAGCCCGGAACCACGGGTGCTCCGAGCTGCAGTGGTTGGGCACGACGTCCATGAGCACCTTGATGCCGCGGGCCGCAGCATCCGCGACCAGCCGGTCGAAGGTGTCGAGGTCGCCGTAGGCCGGCTCGATCGAGCAGTAGTCGGACACGTCGTAGCCGTGGTCGCGCTGGGGTGACGGGTAGCACGGGTTGAGCCAGATCGCCTCGACACCGAGGCCCGCGAGGTGGTCGAGGCGCGACCTGACGCCGTCGAGGTCGCCGATCCCGTCGCCATCGCTGTCGGCGAAGGAGCGGACGTACACCTGGTACACGACGGCGTCGTGCCACCAGGGGCGCACCGGTGGGCTGGCGGTGGGCCCGGTCATGCGACCGCCGCCCCGGCTCGCTCGCCCTCCACGACCGCGGCGTGCGCGCGACGGGGTGCCACGCAGTCACCCACCCGCTCCACGCTCCACCCGGCGGCCCGCAGGTCGTGGTACAGCCACTCGACCGGGTGGGCGGGGACCGCCAGCACCACCCAGTCGGGGGTGCGGGTGACGTTGCCGCCCGTCGGGTGGTGCAGGAGCGTGAGCGTGCGACCCTCCATGCCCATCGGCACGAGGTCGGTGGTCTGGACGATGCCCTTGGCCATCGCGCGGATCCACCACTGCTCCATGTCGAGCGTGATCCCGAGATCCTGGCCGACGACCATCCCGGGCGTGACGATCTCGACCGAGCACCCCCGGTCGGCCAGGAGCTCGGCGACCGACGTGGCGTGGTGGAAGCCGATCTCGTCGACCACCACCACGTCACCGAACGGCGCGGCGCTCCCGTCGAGCACGTGGCGGACGTCGACCACGTGCTCGGCCTCGGCGGGCACCCACCACGGCCGCTGGGGCTCGGCGCCGGTGGCGACGATGACGCGATCGGGTCGGCGCTCCTCGACGAGCCCGGGCCAGACCGCCGACCCGAGCTCGATGCGGACGCCCAGTCGCCGGCACTCCGCGAGCTGGTTGCGGACGAGGTCGCCGAACTCGGCGCGGTTCGGCACCGTGGCCGCCAAGCGGACCTGGCCACCGACCTCCGTGTCGCGCTCGTGCACGGTCACCCGGTGGCCGTTGCGGGCCGCCGCGATCGCGGCCTGGAGCCCGGCTGGGCCGGCGCCGACGACCATCACGTCCTGGGGCTTCGAGGTGAGCCGGACGGTGCCCACGCCGAGCGCCTCGCGGCCGGTGCGCGGGTTCTCGATGCAGCCGAGCCACCGGTTGAGCCCCATGCGCCCGACGCACTCCTGGTTGCACGAGAGGCACAACCGGGTCTCGTCGGTGGCCCCGGCTCGCGCCTTGGCCGCGAACTCGGGGTCGGCGATCTGGCCCCGCACCACGCCCACCAGGTCGCAGTGGCCCTCGGCGAGCGCCCGCTCGGCCTGCAGCGGGTCCTTGAACCGCCCGACACCCACCACCGGCAGGTCGACCGCCTTGCGGATCGCGGACGGGATGAACATCGCGTAGCCGGGCGGGACGTGCATCGAGGCCTCGATCATGAACAGGCTCGCCGTGGCCACGCCGATCGAGGTGTTGATGTAGTCGACGTGGCCCGTGGCCTCCACGATCTCGGCGATGCGGACCGCGTCGTCGATGGTGGTGCCGTGCTCGATCAGCTCGTCGCCGCAGATGCGGACGCCGAGCGCGAGGCCGTTGCCGATCACCCGGCGGACCGCGGCGACGATCTCCACCAGCAGGCGCGTGCGGTTCTCGAGGCTGCCGCCGTAGTGGTCGGTGCGGTGGTTGGTTGCCGGTGACAGGAAGCCCCGCACGATCGAGGAGTGCGAGCACTGGAGCTCGATGCCGTCGAAGCCGCCCTCGGCGCAGTGCTCGGCCACGAGCGCGTACCCCTCGACGATCTCGCCGATCTCGGCGAGCGTGACCGCCTTGGGGACCTCGCGGAACAGCGGGTCGGCCACCGGTGAGGGCGCCCACACGGGCAGCCGCGAGTACATCGACGAGGCCTGGCCGCCGTTGTGGTTGATCTGGGCGAAGATCGGCACGCGGTGGCGGTGGACCGCGTCGGTGATGCGCCGGTAGCCGGGGATGACGTCGCGGTGGAACCCGTGGATGAGCTTCTCGTACGGCCAGTCGGTGGGGTGGGTGGAGTGCTCCTCGGTGATGATCAACCCGGTGCCGCCCGCCGCCCGTGCGGCGTAGTACGCCGCGTGCTGCTCGGTGGGCTTGCCGTCTCGCGCGTAGTTCGTGAGGTGCGCGGAGAACACGATGCGGTTGCGTGTCTCGACCGGGCCGAGACGCAGCGGTGACCACAGGTACCGGTACGCCATGGGAGGAGATTACGGTCGCCGAGCGCGGCGCGAGATCTGGAGGGTGGAGATGGAGCAGCTGGCCGGCAAGGTCGCGGTGATCACCGGCGGTGCGAGTGGCATCGGCCTCGCGCTCGCGGAGCGCTTCGCCGGGGAGGGCATGCACGTGGTGCTGGCCGACCTCGACGAGCCGCGGCTGCGCGACGTGGAGGCCCGCCTCACCGAGTCGGGCACCGAGGTGCTCACCGTCGTGTGCGACACCGCGCAGGAGGCGGCCGTGGAGGCGCTCGCCCAGGCCACGATCGAGCGGTTCGGCGCGGCGCACGTGCTGTGCAACAACGCGGGCATCACCGGCGTCGGCGATGCCTGGCGCGGCCCGGTGTCGATCTGGGAGCGCACGATCGCGATCAACCTGATGGGCGTCGTGCACGGCATCCGGGCGTTCCTGCCGATCATGACCGACCAGGGCGAGGGGCACATCGTGAACACGGCCTCGATGGCGGGCCTGATGGCGCTGCCGGGGGCGGCGCCGTACAACGCCACCAAGCACGCCGTCGTCGCGATCAGCGAGGGGCTCCACCTCGAGCTGCTGGCGATCGGGTCGCCCGTGCGAGTGAGCGCGCTGTGCCCCGGCTTCGTGCGCACCCGGCTGATGGTGAACGACGTCGACCCCGATCCGGCCGTGTCGCCGATCGCCGGGCTCATCTCGGGCGTGCTGCGGGCGGGCGTGGAGACGGGCATCGAGCCGTCGGAGGTTGCCGACCAGGTGGTCGACGCCGTCCGCACCCAGCGCTTCTGGATCCTCACCCACCCCGACATGCGCGAGATCCCGATGGAGCGGATGCGCCGTGCGGCGGCGCAGGAGGATCCCACCATCGAGCTCCCCACCTGACCCGCTCCCGGGCTCGGGTGCCGCGGGTAGTGTCCGGACCATGCGCGTGCATGTCGACACCGAGAAGTGCCAGGGCCACAACCGCTGCTACGCACTGGCACCCGAGCTGTTCGACGTCGACGACTTCGGCACCGCCGTGGTGCTGAACGACGGCGTCGTGCCGGCGGGCCTGGAGGACAAGGCGCAGCTGGCGGTCGCCAACTGCCCCGAGTACGCGATCACGATCACCGATGACTGACTCGCTCTACGGCCCGGTCACCGACTGGGCGACCGACCTCGACCACGCCGACCCTCACTACAACCCGAACGCACCCCGCATCTGGGCCGAGCTGCGCGAGTCGGGCTGCCCGGTCGCCCACAGCGAGCGCTACGGCGGCATGTGGGCGCCCGTCACGCACGAGCTGGTCAAGGAGGTCGCGTACGACACCGACCACTTCACCTCGCAGGGTGTCATCGTCAGCCCGGGTCGCCCGCTGATCGCGGCTCCGGTCGGGCCGGCGCCGCCCATCACGAGCGACCC
>JALOLG010000101.1 GCA_025456105.1 Ilumatobacteraceae bacterium
TCCCGTTGCTCGCGACGACGTGGCTCGCGCCGCACGCCTCGGCGTGCTCGCCGGCGACGACGTACGGGCGACCGGTGGCGAGCACGACCTCGATGCCCGCGGCGGCGGCGGCGCGCAGCGCCTCGCCGACCCGCTGGGGCAGCACGTCGGAGTGGTCGACGATCGTCCCGTCGATGTCGACGGCGATGAGCCGGGGGGCGAGCACGAGGGCGTTCGTACCACAGCCGTACAGTGAGCGCTCGTGCCGACCTCCACCGCTGCGATCGACGTCGATGCGCTCGTGTCGTTCACCCGCGAGCTCGTGCGCATCCCGAGCGTGTTCGACCCCGCCCGCGGGCTCGACGAGTCGCCCGCCGCCGAGCTGGTGGCCGAGCAGATGCGCGCGTTCGGCTGGTCGCCCGAGCTCGACCTCGTGGCGCCCGGACGACCCAACGTGTACTGCACGGTCGAGGGCGACCGGCCCGGCCGCACGCTCATGTTCGAGGGGCACACCGACGTCGTCACCGAGGGCGACCCCGCCACCTGGACGTTCGACCCGTTCGGCGGTGAGCTGCGCGACGGGCGCATCCTCGGCCGCGGTGCGGCCGACATGAAGGCGGGCGTCGCCGCGATGCTGTTCGCCACCGACGCGCTCGTGCGCTCCGGGTCGTTCCCCGGTCGGATCGTCCTCGCCGCCCTCGTCGACGAGGAGGGGATGATGGAGGGCGCCAAGCACTTCGTCGCCACCGGGCGGGCGGCCGGCATCGACGGCGCGATCTGCTGCGAGCCCGAAGGCGGCGAGATCTGCCACGTGGCCAAGGGCGCGCTGCGCCTGCGGGTCGATCTCACCGGCGTGATGGCCCACGGCGCCATGCCGTTCCAGGGGCGCAACCCGAACCGGGCGGCCGGCCAGGTGCTGGTCGCGCTCGCGGCGCTCGAGGCGTCGCTGCAGCGCCTCCACGGCGAGCACCCGCACCTCGGGCTCGTGTGGGTCACCCCCACCGTCCTGCGATCGGGCGACCCGGTGCAGATGAACGTCATGCCCGCCCACGCCTCGGTGTGGGTCGACGTGCGCACGATCCCGTCGGTCGACCACGACGACCTCGTCGCCGAGGTGCGGCGCCTCGCCGCTGATGCCGCTGCGCCGACCGGCGTCACCGCCGACGTGACCGTGATCGACGACCGTCCCGCCGTCGCCGTCGACGAGCGGCACCCGCTCGTCCGGGCGGTGTGGGACGCCCACGCCGCGGTCGGCACCTCACCCCCGCGCCTCGGCGGCGTGCCCGGTGCCACCGACGGCACCGTGCTCACCTCGCGCGGCGGCATCCCCTCGGTGGTCTACGGCCCGGGCGGCAAGTGGATCGCCCACCAGGCCGACGAGTTCGTGGAGGTCGACGACCTCGTGGCCCACGCCACCGTGTACGTCGATGCCGCCCGCCGGTTCCTCGAGCCGAGCACCGCGTCGTGAGAGCGGTGTCGTGAAGGCCGGGCCCCACAACGACCTCACCGACGTCGCCGGCGTGCGCGTCGGGCACCACCAGCGCCGTGGCCGCGGCTGGCTCACCGGCACCACCGTCGTCGTGCCGCCCGTCGGCACGGTCGGCGGCGTCGACGTGCGCGGCGGCGGACCCGGCACCCGCGAGACCGAGGCGCTCGACCCCGTCAACATGGTCGACCGGGTCGACGCCGTCTGCCTGTCGGGCGGCAGCGCCTACGGGCTCGCCGCGGCGACCGGCGTCACCGACTGGCTCGCCCGCCAGGGGCGCGGCTGGCCCGTGGGCACCGAACCCCACCAGGTGGTGCCGATCGTGCCGGCCGCCGTGCTGTTCGACCTCGGAGCGGGCGGGGTGTTCGCGAACCGCCCCGACGCCTCGTTCGGCGAGCGCGCCGCCGCCGCGGCGTCCACCCGGCGGGTCGCGCAGGGCACCGTCGGCGCCGGCACGGGTGCCCACATCCGACTCATGAAGGGCGGGATCGGCTCGGCCAGCGTCGTGCTCGACAGCGGGATCACGGTCGCCGCGCTCGTGGCCCTCAACCCGAGCGGGCTCACCTTCGACGAGCGCACCGGCGAGCTGCTCGGTGCGCGGTGGGGCCTGCCGGGCGAGTTCGACCACGTTCGTGCGCCCTCACGGGCCGACGTGCGCCGGCACCACGACGAGCCGATCGCGCCGCCCTCGCTCAACACCACCCTCGTGGTGGTCGCCACCGACGCCCGCATGGCCAAGCACGAGTGCACGCGGCTCGCAGGTGCCGCCCACGACGGCATGGCACGGGCGATCACCCCCATCCACACCTACGTCGACGGCGACGTCGCGTTCGCGCTCGCCACCGGCGCGCGCGAGGTGCCCGACGAGCGCCACGACGGCGTCATCCGCCCCGGCTCGAGCCGACCCGGCCAGCTCGGCGAGCTGTTCGCCGCCGCCGCGGACACCACTGCGCGCGCGATCGCGCACGCCACCGTCGCTGCCACCTCGGTGGGCCACCTCGTCGCGTACCTCGACCGGTTCCCGTCGGCGCGCCGCTGAGGCGGGCGGGCCCGGCCGCGCGGGCTACCCTGCGCGACATGCGCACCACCTTTGGCCCGCGCCGGGCCGTTGCGGCGCTCCTCGTCACCAGCCTGGTGCTCGTGGCGTGCAGCGACGACGACGAGGACGGCGACGGCGGCGACACCACCGAGGCACCGTCGGGCTCGGAGGCACCGTCCGGCACCGAGCCGCCGACCGACGGCGGGGGTGAGGGCAGCGTCGTGGTCGGCGCCGTGCTCGAGCCCACCAACCTCGACATCATCTCCACCGCCGGTGCTGCGCTCGACCAGGTGCTCCTCGACAACGTCTACGAGACGCTCGTCACCTACGCCGACGGCGCTGCCGCGCCGGGCCTGGCGGAGCTCCCGGAGGTGTCCGAGGACGGCCTCACCTACACGTTCACGCTGCAGGAGGGGGTCACGTTCCACGACGGCGACCCGCTCACCGCGTCCGACGTGGTGTGGTCGCTCGAGCAGTCGCGCGGTGAGACCGCCGTCGCCCAGTTCGACCTCGCCTCCGTCGCGTCGGTGACGGCGGTCGACGACGCCACCGTCGAGATCACGCTCAGCGAGCGCGACAACTGGCTGCTGTTCCAGCTGAGCCGGCGCGCCGGCGTGGTGCTCAACGAGGGCGCCACCGACCTCCAGACCACCGCCAACGGCACGGGGCCGTTCACGCTCGGCCAGGTGGTCACGGGCGACTCGATCACGCTCGAGCGCTTCGACGGCTACTGGGGCGACCCCGCCGGCGTCGCCGAGGTGACGTTCCGCTACTTCACCGACCCGCAGGCGGCCGTCAATGCGCTCACCGCCGGCGAGGCCGACATGATCACCGGCGCCAACGCCAACCTCATCGGCGACCTCGTCGACGACCCCGAGTACGAGGTGATCGACGGCGCCTCCGACGGCGAGTTCACGCTCGGCTTCAACAACCGCATCGCCCCGTTCGACGACCCGGCCGTCCGCACCGCGCTCCGCCAGGCGATCGACAAAGAGGGTGTGCTCGAGCTCGCCGGCGGCTACGGCCAGATCATCGGTGGCCCGGTGCCACCGACCGACCCGTGGTACACCGACCTCACGAGCTCGGCTCCGTTCGACCCGGCCGCCGCCCAGGCCGCGATCGAGGCGGCCGGCGTCACCCAGGACGGCGCGTGGCGCCTCGTGTGGCCGAACTTCTACCCGATCGAGTACGCCGAGTTCGTGGCCACGTCGCTCGGCGACATCGGCCTCGAGGTCGAGGTCGTGCCGGTCGAGTTCTCGGTGTGGCTCGAGCAGGTGTTCACCAACGGCGACTACGAGATCACCGCCGTGCTGCACGTGGAGCCGCGCGACATCACCAACTACGCGAACCCCGACTACTACTGGGGCTACGACAGCGCCGAGGTGCAGCAGCTCGTGGGCGAGGCCCGCGTGGCGGAGACCGAGGAGGAGTCGAACACCCTGCTCCGCGAGGCCTCGCAGGTGATCGCCGCCGACTCCCCGGTCGACTGGCTGCTGCTGTTCTCCGACCTCGTCGTGGCATCCACCGACATCGAGGGCTACCCGCGCGACTTCACCAACGCCCGGTTCGACGCCTCGAACATCACGATCGTCGGCTGACCTCGGGGTGCTCGCGTTCGTCGTCCGGCGGCTGGTGCTGCTGGTCGTCGCGCTGGTCGTCGCGAGCCTGCTCGTCTTCGCGCTGCTCCGGCTGCTGCCCGGCGACCTGGCAGCCGTGATCGCCGGGCCCCAGGCGCCACCCGAGCGCGTGGAGGCGATCCGCGAGCAGCTCGGTCTCGACCGGCCGCTCGTCGAGCAGTACCTCGAGTGGATGGGCGGCGTGCTGCAGGGCGACTTCGGCACGTCGGTGGTGAGCGGCACGTCGGTGGCCAGCGAGATGCGCGCCAAGCTGGCCATCACCGGCCCGCTGGTGATCGCCTCGACGGTCGTGTCGATGCTGGTCGCGATCCCGATCGGGGTGTGGGCCGCGGTCCGGCGCCAGCGGCCCGACGGTGTCGCCGTCAACGCGCTCAGCCAGGTGGGCATCGCCATGCCGAGCTTCCTCGTGGGGCTCGCGCTGATCGTCGTGTTCGCCGTCCGGCTCGGGTGGTTCCCACCGAACGGGTTCCCCCGCCAGGGCTGGGACGAGCCGGGCCGGGCCGTGCGCTCCCTGGTGCTCCCGGTGCTCACGCTGGCGCTCGCCCAGGGCGCGGTGCTGGTGCGGTTCGTGCGGTCGGCCACGCTCGACGTGCTCCAGCAGGACTTCATGCGGACCGCCCGGGCGACGGGCCTCACGTTCCGGCGGGCGTTCGTGCGCCACGGCATCCGCAACGCGTCGGTGCCGATCATCTCGATCCTCGGTGTGCAGATCGCGAGCCTGCTCGCGGGTGTGGTGGTGATCGAGCGCGTGTTCGCGCTCCCCGGCATCGGCCAGATGCTCGTGGGGGACATCGGCGACCGCGACCTCGAGAAGGTGCAGGGCACCGTGCTGCTCCTCACGGTGATCGTTCTGGTGATCGGCTTCGTCGTCGACGTGCTCGCCCGGCTCATCGACCCCCGCCTCCGGGACGCGACGACATGACCACCATGCGCGCCCTCACCCGCAGCTGGACCGGCCGGCTCGGCCTCGGCCTCGTGGCGATCATCCTCGTGTCCGTCCTGGTGTCGCTCGTGTGGGTGCCCCACGACCCGACCCGCGTCGTCCCCTCGGAGCGCTGGCTCCCCATCTCGGGCGAGCACTGGTTCGGCACCGACGGCGCCGGCAAGGACCTGTTCTCGCAGGTGCTCGTCGGTGCCCGCACCACCCTCGTGGTGGCGCTCGCGTCGGCGGCGATCGCCGGCGTGGTCGGGCTGGTGCTCGGCCTGCTCGCCGCGGTGCTCCCGCGGCTGGTGGGCGACGCGATCGGCTACCTCGTCGACGTCCTCATCGCCCTGCCCGTGCTCGTCCTGGCGCTCGTCCTCGTGGCGCTGTTCCAGGGGTCGCTGCTCACGGTGTCGGTCGCGATCGGTGCCGGCTCCGGCGTGGCGCTCGCACGCGTCGTGCGCGGCGAGGCCGAGTCGGTGCTCACCCGCCAATACGTCACCGCCGCCACCACGAGCGGCTCGTCCACCACCCGCACGGTGCTGCTCCACGTGGTGCCGAACATCCTGCCGATGCTCATCGTGCAGCTCTCGCTCGTGGCGGCCCTCGCCGTGCTCGCCGAAGCTGCGCTCTCGTACCTCGGCCTCACCCCGGTGTCGACACCGTCGTGGGGCCGGATGCTCCAGAGCCTGCAGTCGACGGTGTCGCAGCACCCCGGGGCGATCGTGTTCCCGGGTCTGGCCGTCGTGCTCACCACGCTCGGCTTCAACCTCCTCGGCGACGCGCTGCGCGACGCCACCGACCCACGACTGCGCGGTGCGGAGTGAGCCTGCTCACGATCGACGGGCTCACGATCCGCTTCGGCGACACGGTGGTGGTGCACGAGGTGTCGCTCGAGCTCGCGGCCGGCGAGCGCGTCGCGGTCATCGGTGAGTCGGGCTCGGGCAAGACGCTCACCACCCTGGCCGTGCTCGGCCTGCTCCCGCCCGGTGCCGTGGCCTCGGGATCGGTGCGCGTCGACGGCGAGGAGCTGCTCGGCGCCCCCGAGCGCCGGCTCGCCGAGCTGCGCGGGGGCAGCGTGGCGATGGTGTTCCAGAACCCCCAGACCACCCTCGACCCGCTCATGCGGCCGATCACCTCGCCCGCTCGTACCCGCACCAGCTGTCGGGTGGCCAGCGCCAGCGGGTGGGCATCGCGATGGCCATCGCGTGCCGGCCTCGCCTGCTGATCGCCGACGAGCCCACCTCGGCGCTCGACGTCACCGTGCAGGCCGAGATCGTCGAGCTGATCCGCGACCTCGTCACCTCGGAGTCGATGGCGCTGCTGTTCGTCACCCACGACCTGGCGCTCGTGCCGCACGTGGCCGAGCGGGTGGTGGTGATGCGCCACGGGCGTGTGGTCGAGACCGGCCCGACCGACCGGATCGTGCACGCCCCCGAGCACTCCTACACCCAGGCCCTGCTCGCAGCCGCCCGGTCGCTCAGCGTGCCGGAGGTCACGCCATGACGCAGCGTCCCGGAGGGCACCGGATGAGCGAGACCGGTCCGCTGCTCGCCGCGACCGACGTCCACCGCACGTTCCGGCTCCCGCGCACCACGCTCACCGGGCCGCGCGCCGAGCGGAACGCGCTGCGCGGGGTCGACCTCACGCTGCCCGAGCGTGGCACGCTCGGTATCGTCGGCGAGTCCGGGTCGGGGAAGTCGACGCTCGTGCGCATCCTGCTCGGCATCGACCGGCCCACCGCGGGCGAGGTGCGGTACCGCGGCCAGGTGATCCGGCCCGGGCGGCCCGCCACGTTGCGATGGTTCCGGCGCGAGGTGCAGAGCGTGT
>JALOLG010000102.1 GCA_025456105.1 Ilumatobacteraceae bacterium
CCCGGTCGCCGAGCTCGCCGACGCGCTCGCCGAGGTGGGTCAGCGCGTGGCGCTGCCACCCGGTGGGACGGTCGGCGGCGCGCTCGCCGTCGGCCGCAGCCACATCACCCGGCTCGGCGACGGCCCCGCCCGCGATGCGGTGCTCCAGCTGCGGTACGTGTCGGCGCACGGTCGGGTCGTGAAGGCGGGCGGACCGACGGTGAAGAACGTGAGCGGCTTCGACCTGTGCCGTCTCCTGGTGGGCTCACGCGGGACGCTCGGGTTCCTCGGCGAGGTGATGCTCCGCACCCGGCCGCGGCCACCCGTCGAGCAGTGGTTCGCCGGCGAGGCGGACCCGTTCGAGCTGCTCGCTCGCCTGTACCGACCGGGCTCGGTGCTGTGGGACGGCGACACGACGTGGGTGCTGCTGCGCGGCACCGCTCGCGATGTCGAGGCCGAGGCGGCCCGACACGGCCTCGGGCCGGCGACACCGCCCGACCTGCCGACCGGCGGGAGGTGGTCGCTGGCACCCCGCGAGCTGGTCACCCTGCCCGGCACCGGCCGGTTCGTCGCCGAGATGGGCGTGGGTGTCGTGCACCACGAGCGACCGGCGCCACCACGACCGGTCGATCCGGCGGTCGCGGCGCTGCACACCCGCCTCCGCGACGAGCTGGACCCCGATCGGCGGCTCAACCCCGGTGTCGAGGTCCTGGCGGGTGGCTGACCGCCCGTACGTCGACCAGCCCGTCGGCGACCCGACCGTCGCGAGCGCGGCGGCGCACCGAGCCGCGCAGGAGCTCGGTCTGACCGCGCCGGTCCTCGTCCGCATCGGCATGAACGGCATCTTCCGGTGCGGCGACGTCGCGCTCCGCGTGGGGCGGCCCACGGCGGAGGCTGCATCAGCGATCGCGCTCGCCGGCGCCCTCCGACAGCACGGCATCCGGGTGCCGCGACCGATGAGCGACCAGGCGGTGCGGGTCGGAGACGTGGTCGTGACCGCGTGGGAGCACGTCGAGCCCTCGGGCGGTGCCGTCGACTGGCGGGCGGTGGGGGAGATGCTGGCCGTGCTGCACCACCTCGACGTCTCGGTCGTGCCGCCGGGGTACCCGCTGCCCTCGCCCACGTCGTTCCCGTGGTGGGACTTCGACGCGCTCATCGCCGAGGTGGCCGACGAGATCGACGAGGGGGCGCGCGACGGGCTCCGTGCGTGCATCGATCGGCATCGCGACTGGCACCAGGTCGTCCGTCGCGACCCGTCCGTGTGCCACGGCGACGTGCATCCCGGGAACGTGCTCCAGACGACCTCGGGTCCGGTGCTGCTCGACTGGGACCTGCTGTGCATCGCCAACCCGGCGTGGGACCACGCGCCCATGCTCACCTGGGCCGAGCGCTGGGGTGGACCCCCCGGCGAGTACGAGGCGCTCGCCGAGGGCCTCGGCGCGGACCTGCGCGGCGACCCCGACGCCGCGGCGCTGGCGGAGCTGCGGCTCGTGGCGGCGACGGTGCTGCGCGTCCGAGCCGGGCGCACCGACCCGGCCGCCGCGGCAGAGGCCGAGCGACGGCTCCGTCTGTGGCGCGGTGAGGTCGATCCGCCCGTGTGGCGCGCGCAGTGAGGAGGCGCTCAGCCGGGCTGGTGGACCGGGCAGAAGTAGCAGGGCCGTCCGCCGACCTCGACGTGCTGGATCGGGGTGGCGCAGCGCAGGCAGCGGTCGCGGCGGTACACGTACGTGGCCTCCCGCCGCGGCACGCGCGCACCCGGAGCGAGCCCGAGCTCGGCGCGCGCCACCGTGACGATGCGGTTGGCCCGCACTCCGGCGCGCAGCATCCGGGTGGCCGTGTCCCAGAGCGAGTGCAGCTCGTCGGTGGTGCACGTCGCACCCGGTCGCAGCGGGTGGATCCCGTGCACGAACAGCAGCTCGGCCCGGTAGACGTTGCCGATGCCCGCCACGACCGCCTGGTCGAGCAGGAGGGCGCCGATCGCACGGCGGCTCCGCTGGAGCCGGGCCACTGCCAGCTCGGCATCTCCGTCGGGGCGGAGCGGGTCGGGCCCGAGCCGGGCGACGATCGCGGCGCGGTCGGCGGGGTCGCCGACGCGGCAGTCGGTGGGTCCGGTGAGATCGACCGTCACGTCGGGATCGTCACCGTCGAGCGGTCGCAGGCGCATGCGGACGGTCTCGCGGGCGGCTGGCTCGCCGCGGTGGATCCGGAGCTTGCCGAACAGGCCGAGGTGCACGTGGCCGACGCGGTCGCCCTCCCAGTGGAGGAACAGGTGCTTGCCGTAGGCCTCGACCGACTCGAGCACGGCGCCGTCGACGAGCCGGGCGTCGCCGGCGAAGCGCCCCTGCGGGCTGCTCACCGCGACGGCCCGCCCGCCGAGCACCCGCCCGAGGTCGCGAGCGATGCGGTGGATGGTGTGACCCTCGGGCATGGCGCTCGTTGACCCTACGATCATCGGTCGTGACGCTCCACCTGGACGACGACGAGCTGTCGACGTGCGTGGGCTGCGGTCTCTGCCTGCCGCACTGCCCGACCTATCGCGTCACCGGTGAGGAGGGTCGCTCGCCGCGAGGGCGGATCGACGCCATGCGTGCCGTCCAGTGGCGCAGCGCGCCGATCGACGACCGCTTCGTCGAGTTCGTCGATTCCTGCGTCCAGTGCCGAGGGTGCGAACCGGCGTGCCCGAGCGGGGTCCCCTTCGGCCGGCTCATGGAGGGCACCCGGACCGAGCTCGCCCGGGCGGGTCGGATCACCCCGTGGTGGCAGCGCCGCGGGCTCGACGCCCTCGCGCACCACCGGCTGGTCGCTCTCGGATCGACCGCGATCGCCCTGGCCAACCGTGCTCGCATCGTCCCTCGGCGAGTGCGGATGGGCCCGCTCCCGGTGCGACGAGGTCCCCGGGTCGCGAGCACCGGCACCGACGTCTGGCTGTTCACCGGGTGCGTCATGGACGCCTGGTTCCGCCCGACGCACCGCGCGACGGTCGAGGTGCTCGGGGCCATGGGGGTCGGCGTCGCCGTGCCCGACCCCGGCGGCTGCTGCGGCGCCCTCCACGTGCACGCCGGTCTGCACGAGCGCGCGGGCGAGCTGGCGACGGCGGTGATGAGGTCGCTGCCGGGCGATGCGCCGGTGCTGGTCAACTCGGCTGGCTGCGGCGCGGCGCTGCTCGATGTGGGCCACCTCCTGGACACGCCCGACGCCGTGGCGTTCTCGGCACGGGTGCACGACGTCCACGAGTGGATCGCGGCCCGTCGTGATCGACTGCCGGCTCCGGCCCGACACCTCGGTCGGGTGATCGTCCAGGACCCGTGCCACCTCCGGCACGTGCAGCGGACGCACGCCGCGGTGCGGGAGGTGCTCGCGCCGGTCGCCGACCTCGTCGAGCTCGACGACGACGGGCTCTGCTGCGGTGCCGGCGGCGCGTTCTCGGCGCTCCACCCCGACCTCGCTGCATCCATCCGCGCCCGCAAGCTGGCGTCGATCGAGCGGGCGCGGCACACCGGAGACATCGCTGCGGTCGCGAGCGCGAACCCGGGGTGCGCGATGCACCTCGCCGCAGCGGGCGTCCCGGTGCGGCACCCGATGGACCTGCTCGCCGAGGCGCTGCGATGACGAGCCCCGACGAGCTCGCCCGCCGACTCGAAGCCATCGTGGAGGAGCTGGACGACCTGTCGTTCGAGCTGCTCCACGACGCCGCATCCTCCGGTGCCGGGGCTCGGCCGGCGGCCGATCGCACCGTGGCGCAGGCGCGCCGCGCCGTCGAGAAGGCGGCGGCGCTGCTGCGCACGCTCGAGTGAGGATCAGACCAGGTCGTTGAGGGCGTCGATCATCGAGCGCAGGTCGCCGTACCGGTGCTTGGCGAAGGCGAACGCCAGCCGGGGCAGCTCGAGCCGATCACCGTGGCGGCGCTCGACCGAGAACGGCTCGACCGCCCGGATCGAACCACGGGCGACGAGGTGGCCGAAGCGGTCGTTGAGCGCCGCCAGCTGGTCGGGGTCGGGCAGGCGACGCAGGCGGATCACCAGCTCGTCGCCGACGTAGCGGATCGAGTCGTAGTTGGCGTAGAAGCGGCGGATCTCCTCGACGGCCTCCTCGCACGACTCGGCGATCCGGTAGAGGCGGGTGTCGCTCTCCGAGACCAGGCCGCGGCTCACCAGCTGCTCGTGCACGAACGCGTCGACCCGCTCCCAGTAGGGATCGCCGGGCGCGTCGAGGAGCACGATCGGCACCGGGAGCCCCTTGCCGGTCTGGGTGAGGGTGAGCAGCTCGAAGGTCTCGTCGAGGGTGCCGAACCCGCCCGGCATGCACACGAACGCACGGCTCTCCTTCACGAGCATGAGCTTGCGCGTGAAGAAGTACTTCATGCTGACGTACTTCTCGTCGCCCGCGATGACGGGGTTGGCGCCCTGCTCGAACGGGAGGCGGATCGAGACGCCGATGCTCCGCTCGCGCCCCGCGCCCTCCATGCCGGCCTGCATGATCCCGGGTCCGGCCCCGGTGACCACCATCCAGCCGTCGTCGGCCAGCCGCGCGGCGAGTCGGCGGGTGAGCTCGTAGAGCGGGTCGAGGACCTGCGTGCGGGCCGAGCCGAACACCGTCACCTTCGGGACGTCGCGGTACGGGGCGAACATCGCGAACGCATCGCGCATCTCGGCGATCGAGGCGGTCGCGATCTTCAGGTCGAGCTGGTGGGGTGCATCGAGCAGGAGACCGATCGCCTCCGCCAGCAGGTCCTCGGCGACCCGGTTCTCGCCGTCGATTGCGAGATCGTTGAGGATCCGGCGCGCCTCGCTCCGGGCGGCGTCCGGTAGACCGGTGTCCATGCGGGCTCGACTCTACGGGGCGTGGTGGCACGGCGTGCTGCTCGGTCTCCTGGCGACCATGGCCGGCCTGGCCGTTGGCGAGCTCGTCGCCGGGCTCGCACGGTCGGCGTCGTCGGCGGTGCTCCCGGTGGGTCAGGAGGTCATCGACCGGGTGCCGCCGTGGCTGAAGGACTGGGCGATCGACACCTTCGGCACCGCCGACAAGGCGGTCCTGGTGGTCGGCACGATCGTGGTGCTCGGCATCATCGGCTCGCTGGTCGGCATCCTGACCGTGCGCGGGCACCTCGGCCCGGCCGTGCTGCTCACCGTCGTGGTCGGCCTCGTCGGGGTGTCAGCCGTGCTGGCACGGCCGGCGCCCAGCCTGGTGCGGTTGCTCCCTGCGATCCTCGGCACCGCGACCAGCGTGCTCGTGCTGGTGCTGCTCGCGCCGCGCCCTGCCGACGGCACCGACGACACCGCGCCGGCCGGCGACCGGCGGCGCTTCGTGATCGCGGGGCTGGCGACGGCAGCCGTGGCGCTCGTCGCGGGCGTCGTGGGGCGGCGGCTGCAGGGGCGGTTCGAGGTCGACGACGAGCGCGAGGCGCTGGCATTGCCAGGCGCCGACCCGGCGCCCGTCCCCGTCGACGCCGAGCTGCCCGTCGCGGGCCTGACCCCCTTCATCACGCCCAACGACCGCTTCTACCGGATCGACACGGCGCTCCGAGTGCCCCAGGTGCGCGCCGCGGAGTGGCGCCTCCGGGTGCACGGCATGGTCGACCGCGAGCTCGAGCTGACGCTCGACGACCTGTTCGACCGCCCGGTGGTCGAGCGCGTGATCACGCTCTCGTGCGTGTCGAACGAGGTGGGCGGCGATCTCGTGGGCAACGCGGCGTGGCGAGGCGTCCTGCTCGCCGACGTGCTCCGCGAGGCCGGGGTGCAGGATGGGGCCGAGCAGCTGGTGAGTCGGTCGACCGACGGGTGGACCTGCGGCACGCCGGTGGGCGCCGTGCTCGACGGTCGCGATGCGATGCTCGCCTTCGGGATGAACGGCGAGCCGCTGCCAGCCCGCCACGGGTACCCCGTGCGGATGGTGGTGCCCGGGCTGTTCGGCTACGTGTCGGCGACGAAGTGGGTCACCGACGTCGAGCTGACCACCTGGGACGCGTTCGATGCGTACTGGGTGCCCCGCGGCTGGGCGAAGCAGGCGCCCGTGAAGACGATGACGCGCATCGATCGTCCCCGTCGGGGCTCGGTGCCGGGTGGCCCCTACGACGTGGGTGGGGTGGCGTGGGCGGTGCACCGTGGGTTGGGCTCGGTCGAGGTGCGGATCGACGGCAGGTCGTGGCAGGAGGCCGAGCTCGCCGGCGTGCCGTCGGACGACACGTGGCGGCAG
>JALOLG010000103.1 GCA_025456105.1 Ilumatobacteraceae bacterium
CACCTGGTCGCGCGTCATCGCCGGCCCTCCTCACGGCGGCGACTCATCGCCGGCCCCTCCTCACGGCGGCGACTCATCGCCGGCCCCTCCTCACGGCGGCGACTCATCGCCGGCCCCTCCTCACGGCGGCGATTCATCGCCGGCCCCTCCTCACGGCGGCGACTCATCGCCGGCCCTCCTCCCGGCGCCGGTGCCGCACCGTCGCCGCCTTCCACGCGCCCCAGCCGACACCCGGCTCGACCAGTGCGGGATCGACGTCGCCCCACGAGGCGGGTGCCAACCCGTACACGTCGTCGGGGAAGGAGCGACGGGCGAACTCGTCACGCTCGACCGTCGCCACCCCGTGGCGGCGCAGGACGTCGGTGGGCGCCGCCACCGACGAGCGCAGCACCTGCAGCGGGTTGGCACGCTGCTCGTCGACATCGGTGCTGAGCAGCTGACGCAACCGATCGGTGACCACCGGCGCCACGGCGGCGGCCATGTCGACCGCATCAGCGCGCAGCTGCGGGCTCACCGTGCCGTCGATCCGGGCCGCCGTCGCCGTCACGCAGCGCTCGAGCCACACGGGCACGGCGACGGCCAGGGCATCGGCGAGCTCCGACGGCGGGTCGTCCGGGTGCACCTCGCCGTTCACGGACGTTCTTCTATCGTGAACCGATGGCCATGAGGCGGACGAAGCGCACGATCTGGGCCGTCACCGCTGCGGCGCTCGTGGTCGCCGCGTGCTCCGACGACGCCGAGGAGCCGGCCGCCTCACCCGAGACCGTCGCGCCCACCACGACGGTGGTGACCACGACCACCGACGGCCAGCTCCACGTCGGCGTGCTGCTGCCCACGAGCGGCACCGCGGGCAGCCTCCTCGGCGACGGCATGGTCACCGAGGTCCGACAGGCGCGCAGCGCCATCAACGCTGCAGGTGGGGTGCTCGGCCGCCCGCTCCGGCTCACCGAAGCCGACGAGGGCGAGTCGGTCTCGTCGGCGCAGGCCGCACTCGACACCCTGCTCGAGGCAGGCGTCGATGCCGTGATCGGCCCCGGCTCGTCGCTCGCCGCACTCGGCATCCTCGAGTCGATCCGCTCCGCCGGTGTGGTGGCCTGCTCGCCCACGGCCAGCACGCTCGCCGTCGACACCTTCCCCGACGAGGGGCGGTTCGTGCGGACGATCCCGAGCGACTCGCTGGCGATGGCGGCGCTCGCCCAGACGGCCGAGGGCACCGGCGCCCGCACCGTCGCCGTCGCCTACCTCGACGACCGCTACGGCCGCGGGCTCCGCGACGCCACCGTGAGCGCGCTCGCGAACCGTCCCATCCAGCTGATCGAGCAGGTGGGGTTCCGTGGCGACGACACGTCGCTGCTCGACGAAGCGGTGACCCTCCTCGGCAGCGACCCGGCCGTCGTGCTCGTGCTCGCCGACGCCGTCGGCGCCGCCCAGATGCTCGCCGCGCTCGCCGAGACCGAGCAGGCCACCACCAACGCCACCGCTGCGCCGATCGTCGTCAACGAGACCCTGCGCGACCCGAGTGTGCAGACCGTGCTGGCGGCGCTGCCGTCGCGCTTCCGCGATCGCATCACGGGCGTCGGCCCCCTCCCGGCACCCGAGCCCGCCGACGGCGAGCCGACGCCGGCGCCGTTCGCTGCGATGGCGGGCGACTGCCTCAACCTCATCGCGCTCGCCGCGGTCCAGGCGGGCACCGACGACCCGCTCCTGCTCGCGCCCGAGGTGTCGCAGGTGAGCGTGAACGGTCTCGTGTGCCGCACCTTCGAGACCTGCAACGATCGGATCGGCGAGGGCCTGCAGGTCGACTACGCCGGCCAATCGGGCAACACCGACATCTCGGCATCGACCGGCGATCCGATCACGGCCCGCTTCGAGCGCTTCGGGATCGGCGACGACGGTGCGAGCGTGTCGCTCGGCTCGTTCACCGTGTCGCGCTGAGCCCGCGCCGGATCGTGCCGGTCAGAGCACGTCGTCGAGCGGCGCCAGGTACCCCACGTAGAAGCGGCCGAACTCGCCGTACAGGGCCGAGCCCTTGTCGAAGCGCATCGTGTAGACGACCTCCTTCACCACGTCGAGGCTCGCTGCGAACAGCGTGACCCCCCACTCGAAGTCGTCGAGCCCGGTGGAGCCGGTGACGAGCTGGGCGACCCGACCGGCGAACTTGCGGCCGCTCGCTCCGTGCTCGTGCATCATCGCGTTGCGCTCGTCGTAGGGCGTCGCGAACCAGTTCGCGTGCGCCTCGCGCCGCTTGCTCATCGGATAGAAGCAGAAGGCCTCGAGGCCGGGCGGCGGGATCTGCGGGTGCAGGCGAGCCTGCAGCATCTCCGCGGGCATGCCCTTCGCGTACTCGCTCACCTCGGTGATGCTCACGTAGCTGTCGATCACGCGGAGCCCGGCCTGCTGCACTCCCGACTGGAGCGACCGCAGCGTGCGCAGGTCGGCGCACAGCGCCATGAGCGCGACATCGCCCTTGTGGCCGAGCATCGCGGCGGTGATCACCTGGCAGTCGGCGGCCTCGGCGGCCTTCACCGCGGCGACGACGGCCTCACGGTCGAGCGACGGGGTGGGCGAGCAGAACAGGTGGAGCACGCACAGGCCGGCTTCCATTCGCATGGGAGCAGGCTACTGACCGGTCGTCGCGAGCCGCTCGGGGGCGTACACGTTCATGCGCCCGTCGCGGACGAAGCCCACCAGCGCCATCCCCGCACGGCGGGCGGCCCGAACGGCGAGGGCCGTCGGCGCGCTCACCGCCACCACGGTGCCGAACCCCGCCGCCCACGCCTTCTGGACCATCTCCACGCTCGCCCGCCCGCTGACGAACAACCCGAGGCCGGTGGCCGGCAGGCGACCCTCGAGCAGCAGCGCGCCCACCACCTTGTCGACCGCGTTGTGGCGGCCCACGTCCTCGCGGCTCAGCAGCACCGAGCCGTCGGGCGCGAACGCGGCGGCGGCGTGCACCGCCCCGGTGCTGGCGAACAGCCCCTGGCCGCCCAGGACGGCGGCGGGCACGTCGGCCAGCACCTCGAGGTCGATCGGCGGCGACGGCGGGAGCGGACCGATCCGCTCGACGAGCTCGTCGATCTGGTCGCTCCCGCACCAGCCGCAGCTCGACGACGTCTGGGCCAACCGCGCCGTGGGCGGCGGTGCGACCCCGCCCGTCTCGACCGTCACGACGTTGAACCGCGTGTCGACGGCCGACCCGGTGGCGCAGTAGCGGACGCCCGTGACCGGTGTGCCCGCCAGCAGCCCCTCGGTGTGGCACCAGCCGACGGCCAGCTCGAAGTCGTGACCCGGCGTGCGCATGGTGCTCGTGACCGCCACACCGTCGAGGTGGATGCTGAGCGGCTCCTCGACGACGAGCTCGTCGGGCTCGCGGCGCACGCCCTCGGGCGACACCCGCGTGACGATCAGTCGCTCGCTGCGCTTGCGGCTCACCCGGCCAGGCTACGGAAGGCTGCGGCTGCCCGAGCGGGCGCGCCCTCGTCGAGGTGGAGGAACAGCGACGGCTCGGTGAGCTCGACCTCGAGCACGAGCGGCCCCTCGGGTCCGGGGACGAGGTCGACGCGCGCGTACGCGACCGGTCCGTGCAGGTCGGCGACCACCGCCAGCGCGGCGTCGGCGACGGCGCGCTCGGCCTCGGTGGGCGTGCGCGCCGAGATGTCCTCGCGTGCGTAGAGGCCGCCCTCCCACTCGATCGGCGAGCGCAGGATCGGTCCCTTCCGGAACGCGTGGCTGAAGCGGCCCCCCACGTGGACCAGCCCCGTCTCGCCACGATCGTCGATCTGCTCGACGTAGGGCTGCACCATCGCGGTGGCGCCCGATGCGTGGAGCCGGCGCACGTGTGCGGCGGCGCCGGCCGGGTCGTCGACGAAGCGGGACGCTCCCTTCGATCCGGCGCCCACGGTGGGCTTGATCACGAGCCCACCGTCGAGGGGCCCCGGGTCGTCACCCGGAGCCACGAAGCGGGTCGGCACCGTCGGCACGCCGCTGGCGGCCAGGTCGGCCACGTAGCGCTTGTCGGTGTTCCACCGCACGACCGGCAGCGGGTTCCACAGCGCCGTCGCCGCGTCGATCTCCGCGAGCCGGCCGAGGAACTCGTCGAGCCGGCCGACGTAGTCCCACGTCGAGCGGACGACGGCCACGTCGACCCCGCCCCAGTCCACCCGCTCGTCGTCCCACGCCTCGACCCGAACCGTCGCACCGAGGCGCTCGAGCGCAGCGACGAGCAGCGGCAGGTCGGTGTCGAGGCCGCGAGCCTCGAGGGAGGTGAGCAGGGCGACGACGGGTTCGTGCATGGTGCGTCGAGCTCCGTACGCGGCACGGGCCTGGGCATGTGCCCAGGCCCGTGCCGGCGTGAGGGAACGAGCGGATCAGAAGTCCATGTCCCCGCCCGGCATCGCCGGGCCGGACTCCTTCTCCGGCTTGTCGGCCACGACGGCCTCGGTGGTGAGGAACAGCGCCGCGATCGACGCCGCGTTCTGCAGCGCCGAGCGGGTCACCTTGGCGGCGTCGATGACGCCCAGCTTCACCAGGTCCTCGTACACGCCGGTGGCGGCGTTGAGGCCCTCGGCCCCGCTCAGGCTGCGCACCCGCTCGACCACCACGCCGCCTTCGAGGCCGGCGTTCTCGGCGATCTGCTTGATGGGCGCCTCGAGCGACTTCGCCACCAGGCGAGCGCCCGTGGCCTCGTCGCCCTCGAGCGAGTCGGCGACCGCGGCGACGGCGGCCTGCGAGCGCAGCAGGGCCACGCCACCGCCGGGCACGACGCCCTCCTCGATGGCGGCCTTGGTGGTGCTCACGGCGTCCTCGATGCGGTGCTTCTTCTCCTTCAGCTCCACCTCGGTGGCCGCGCCGACCTTGAGCACGGCGACGCCGCCCGACAGCTTGGCGAGGCGCTCCTGGAGCTTCTCGCGGTCGTAGTCGGAGTCGGTGTTCTCGATCTCGGCCTTGATCTGGTTGATGCGGCCCTGGATGTCGGACTCCTCGCCCGCACCCTCGACGATCGTCGTCTCGTCCTTGGTGATGATGACGCGCTTGGCGGTGCCGAGCAGGTCGAGGGTGACGTTCTCGAGCTTGAGGCCGACCTCCTCGCTGATGACCTGGCCACCGGTGAGGATCGCCATGTCCTGCAGCATCGCCTTGCGGCGCTCACCGAAGCCCGGTGCCTTCACCGCGGCCGACTTGAACGTGCCGCGGATCTTGTTGACCACCAGCGTGGCGAGCGCCTCGCCCTCGACGTCCTCGGCGATGATCACGAGCGGGCGACCCGACTGCATGACCTTCTCGAGCGCCGGCACGAGGTCGCGCACCGACGAGATCTTCGAGCTGACGAGCAGGATGTAGGCGTCGTCGAGCGAGGCCTCCATGCGCTCGGGATCGGTGACGAAGTACGGCGAGATGTAGCCCTTGTCGAACCGCATGCCCTCGACCAGGTCCATCTCCATGCCGAAGGTCTGGCTCTCCTCGACGGTGATGACGCCGTCCTTGCCGACCTTGTCGATGGCGTCGGAGATCATCTGGCCGATCTCGGTGTCGGCGGCCGAGATGGAGGCCACCTGGGCGATCTGATCCTTCGAGTCGACCTCGACGGCCAGGCTCTTGATGGAGCCGACCGCGGCGTCGACGGCCGCCTCGATGCCCTTCTTCAGGCTCATCGGGTTGGCGCCGGCGGCCACGTTGCGCAGGCCCTCACGCACCATCGCCCAGGCGAGCACCGTCGCCGTCGTGGTGCCGTCACCGGCGACGTCGTCGGTCTTCTTGGCGACTTCCTTGACCAGCTCGGCCCCGATCTTCTCGTAGGGGTCCTCGAGCTCGATCTCCTTGGCGATCGACACACCGTCGTTGGTGATGGTGGGCGCGCCCCACTTCTTCTCCAGCACGACGTTGCGGCCCTTGGGCCCGAGCGTGACACGGACGGCGTCGGCGAGCTTGTTCATGCCCGCTTCGAGGCCCCGGCGTGCCTGCTCGTCGAAGGCGATCATCTTCGGCATCGGTAGCAGTCCTCCGTTGGACAGGGGTCGTTCGCACTCGAATCAGTCGAGTGCTAGCACTCTACAACCCAGAGTGCTAACCCCGCCACCCCACCACCCCTCCCCCCGTTCTGGTCCCAGGAAGTAGCGCTGAGCGCTACCACGTGCTGCCAGAACGGAGCCCTTCCCGT
>JALOLG010000104.1 GCA_025456105.1 Ilumatobacteraceae bacterium
CGCTCGACAGCTGGTCGAGCGCGTCGGCGGGATCGACCACCTTGATGGTGGTCATGCCCATCGCGGCGGCGGGCTTGAGGTTGATGCCGAGATCGTCGAGGAACACCACCTCGTGCGGCGCGACGCCGGCCGTGGTGCACGCGATCTCGTAGAACGCCACCTCGGGCTTGCGCACGCCGACCTTGCTCGACTCCACGACATGGTGGAACCGCGCCATCACCGGTCCGGTGTCGGCGCGCGGGGCGCCGCCCGCGACGTTGTTCGTGAGGCACGCCGTCACGAAGCCGGCCTCGATGACACGGTCGAGTGCGGTCACCATCTCGGCGCGGATCTCGCCGGCGAGCAGCGCCAGCACGTCGGCGCCCGGGATGTCGAAGCCGAGCGCAGCGGCCTCGACGGCGAACGCGGCGTCGAAGGTGGCCGCATCGAGCTCGTTGCGCTCCAGCCGCGCCCAGGCGTTCGTGTCGGGGTTCGTGGCGTTGATGCGCCGGATCGTGTCGGCGGGGAGGCCTCGGTCGGCCTCGTAGCGGTTGAACGCCTCGAACGGGCTCGACAGGATCACCCCGCCGAAGTCCCAGAACACGGCTCGGATCGTGGCGTGGCTCACGGGCGGGATGCTACGGGCGCGCCCGATACGATCCCGCAGGCTGCCCCCACACGAAGGACCCACATGACCAAGCGAACCGGACCGACCCTCGTGGTCGTCGACGGATCCAACATCGCCACCGAGGGTCGCAGCGCTCCCAGCCTCGCCCAGCTCGACGAAGCCGTGCGGGCGTTCATGGAGGAGCATCCCGACACCGCCATCACGGTGGTCGTCGACGCGACGTTCGGGCACCGCATCGATCCGTCCGAGGTGGCGGCGTTCGACGCCGCCGTGGCCAACAACGAGGTCGTCGCCCCACCCGCCGGCGCGGTGGGCCGCGGCGACGCGTTCGTGCTCGGCATCGCCAGCAAGGCCAGGGCCACGATCCTGTCGAACGACTCGTTCCAGGAGTTCCACGGTGATCACCCCTGGCTGTTCGACGAGGGCCGGCTCATCGGGGGCAAGCCGGTGCCCCACGTGGGTTGGGTGTTCGTGCCTCGCGTGCCGGTCCGCGGCCCGGTCAGCCGCAAGGCCACCCGCAAGGTGAAAGAGCCCTCCCGCCCCGCCGCGTCGCGGGGGGCGAGCAAGGCGGCGAGCGCGCCGATGCCGGTGCCCACGACGCCACCGCCGGGTCGGGTGCCCGCCCTCGCCGCTGGTTCGGCGGTCAACGAGCTGGTGCCCTTCCTCGAGTTCGTCGAGCGGCATCCGCCGGGCACCTCCGTGAACGCAGTGGTCGAGACGTACTCGTCGCACGGCGCCTACGTCCGCATCGGCGACGTGCGCGGCTACGTGCCGCTGCGGCTCATGGCCGACCCGCCGCCGCGCAGCGCTCGCGAGATCATGAAGATCGGTGACGCCATCACCCTCGTCGTGGTGGGGTTCACGCCGGCCCGTCGCAACATCGAGTGCGCGCTGCCGCAGATGGCCGGCGCGGCCGCACCCGAGGCAGAGGCTCCACTGGCAGCGACCGAGGTGGCGCCGGCGGCTGCGAGGCAGGCGCCCGCCCCCAAGAAGGCTGCGGCACCGAAGAAGGCGTCCGGCGCGAAGCAGGCCGCCCCGGTCGAGTCGCCGCCGCCCGCCGAGCAGGCTGCGCCGGCGAAGCGGTCCGGTGCATCGAAGACCGCCGCCACCAAGCAGGCCGCGCCCGCCGCGAAGAAGGCTGCGAAGTCCGCAGCGCCGGCGAAGGCGGCTGCACCGGCCAAGAAGGCGGCGCCGGCCAAGAAGGCCGCACCGAAGAAGACGGCGGCGTCGACCGCGAAGCAGCCCGCGCCGGCCCTCGAACCGGCACCAGCGAAGGCCTCGAAGCCGACGAAGGCGGCGAAGGCCTCGAAGTCGGCGCCCCAGACGGCGGCACCCGCCCCCGCCGAGCCCCGGCCGCGCAAGCGCGCCTCCCGCCCCGCCCCGTCGTCGTGATGCGCCTCGTCACCTGGAACGTCAACTCGCTCAACGCCCGGCTCCCGCGCGTCGAGGAGTGGCTCGCCGAGGTGCAGCCCGACGTCGTGTGCCTCCAGGAGACCAAGCTCGCCGACGACGCGTTCCCGGCGCTCACCTTCGAAGCGATGGGCTACTCCAGCGCCCACCACGGTCAGGGGCAGTGGAACGGGGTCGCGATCCTCTCGCGCGTCGGCCTCGACGACGTCGTGGCGAACTTCGCGCCCGGTGTCGAGCCCGACCACGAGGCGCGCATCGTGACGGCCACCTGCGGTGGCATCCGGGTCTCCAGCGTGTACGTCCCCAACGGGCGGGCGCTCGACCACGAGCACTACCGGTACAAGCTCGGCTGGCTCGACCGGCTGCACCGCCACCTCGAGCTCGACGCGTCGCCCGACGGCCAGGTCGTCGTCGCCGGCGACTTCAACATCGCGCCGGGTGACGCCGACGTGCACGACCCGGCCGCGTACGTCGGCGCCACGCACGTGAGCGATGCCGAGCGGGCGCGCCTCGCGTCGCTCGAGGCGTGGGGGCTCGTCGACCTCGTCCGAGCGAGGGTCGACGCCGACCGCGTGTACTCGTGGTGGGACTACCGCGCCGGCGACTTCCACCAGGGCCGCGGGATGCGCATCGACCTCGTGCTGGGCACCGCCGCCGTGCGCGACCGGCTCGCCTGGTGCGTCGTCGACCGCAACGCCCGCAAGGGCAAGCAGCCGAGCGATCACGCGCCCGTGGTCGTCGACCTCTCGGACTGATCGTCGGCGAGGGCCGCCAGGAGGCCCGGGAGCAGGCGTCGGGCCGTGAGCACCCCCACGCCGGTGGTGGCGGCGAGCTCCTCGGCCGTACCGGGAGGGTCATCCACCAGGTGCCGCAGCTGGTCGTCGGAGAGCAGGTGCTCGGGGAGGACGGCGGCGGCCCGAGCGGCGTGCGCCCGCCAGGCCCGGAGGCGATCGAGTCGGTCGGCCCGGGTGCGGTCGCGGCGGGCGGTGGGCAGCGGCGGCGCCACTGCGGGCGGCGGCTCGGGCAGGGCGAGCCCCTCGAGGAACGGGCTGCGCCGGCGCTGGTAGCCGCCTCGGCGCGAGGCCCACGTGACGGTGAGCTCGTCGGTGGCGCGAGTGAGCGCGACGTACAGGAGCCGACGCTCCTCGGCCTGCTCGCCGATCGTGGTCGCGGTGCGATGCGGGACGAGCCCGGTCTCGACGCCCGTCACCACGACGGAGTGCCACTCGCGGCCCTTCGCACCGTGGAACGTCAAGAGCTCGATCCCCTCGAGGTCGTCGCCGCCGAACGGGGCGGTCGTCGCCACCCAGGTGCGGAACCCGGCGCCGTCGCCGGCGGGGTGCTCGCGGAGGAAGTCGAGCACCGCCTCGGCGACCAGGCGGTGCGGTCCGTCGTGGTCGAGCGCGTCGTTGGCCCACGCGCGCAGGTGCGCCGCGTCGCACCGGGCCGCCTCGCCGACCGCCGCACGTAGTGGAGGGGGCAGGACGTCGGATCGGATCGACACGCCCGCCTCCACGAGCTGCCCGCGCAGCTCGGCGAGCTGCGCGTGGGTGCGGGCGAGCACGGCGAGGCCGCGGCGTCGGCGGAGCAGCGACGGATCGGCTGCGAGCACGATCTCCACCACGGTCGCCGCCTCGTGGTGCTCGTCGGTGCACGCGACCACTCGGACCGCGGGACCGTCGGGACGAACCGAGTGCAGGTCGTGGGACGGCCCGGCGCCGCCCAGCGCGAACGCGGCGACGTCGACCACCTGTGGCGTGGAGCGGTGGTTGGCCGGCAGGCGGACCACCTCCACACCGGGGAACCGCGTCTCGACCTCGAGGAGGAGCGACGGATCGGCGCCGTTGAAGCCGTAGATGGCCTGGGCGGGATCGCCCACCAGGAAGACGTCGTCGCTGCCGCGGCGGAGCAGGTCGACGATGCGGTGCTGGAGCGGGTTGAGGTCCTGGGCCTCGTCGACCAGCAGGTGGCGGTACCGCCACCGGAGCGCGTCGGCGAACACGGGATCCTGCTCGAGGTGCCGCACGGCGAGCGCGAGCACGTCGTCGAGGTCGATCACGCCGCGGCGGCGCTTCTCGGCGGTGTAGCGCGAGTAGGCGTCGGCGGCGGCGCCGAGCCCACCGGCCGGGCGTCGCCCGGCCCGACGGGCGGCCTCCGGGTACGACGTGGGAGCGATCCCGCGGGCGGCCGCCCAGTCGATCTCGGCGAGCACCTCCTCGAGCCGGCCGGAGGTGCCGCTCGCGGCCACGAGCCGGCGGCGGTCGGCGGTGACGGTGGGCGCCGGCTGCCCCTCGTCGCGCCAGCGCTGGCGCAGCGCTGCCAGCATCACGGCGTGGAACGTGCCGGCTTCCACGGGCTCGCCGATGCCGAGTGCGGGCAACCGGCGCCGGAGCTCGCCCGCCGCTTCTCGGGTGAACGTGAGCACGAGGGTGTGGCGGGCATCCGCCGTGCCCGCGGCCACCCGGTGCGCGATGCGCCGGGTGAGCACCCGGGTCTTGCCCGACCCGGCACCCGCGATCACGGCGACCAGCCTCGACGGCGTGGTGACCGCGTGGCGCTGCTGCTCGTCGAGGTCGTCGACAGGCGGTGGCGCGGTCACGTGGCAACCCTAGGTACTGTTCGGTCCATGGCAGCGTCCGGCAGCTCCGTCGACAAGTGGCTCAACGACGACGAGCAGCTCGTCGCCGATCTCCATCCGCACTGGCTCTACTTCTGGATGCCGAGCGCGGTGCTCGTCGCCGGCATCGCGGTCGGCATCTTCGCGATGTCCCGCGACACCGACTGGATCCAGAAGGGCTTCGGGTGGATCGCGATCGCGGCCATCGTCGTGGCGCTGCTCTGGCTCGTCGAGCGCTACATCTCGTGGCGGACGAGCCACTTCATCGTCACCGACGACCGCGTGATCTACCGCAGCGGCTGGGTCCGCAAGCACGGCATCGACATCCCGCTCGAGCGCATCAACACGATCCAGATGCGCCAAGGGGTCTTCGAGCGGATGACCGGCACCGGCGATCTGATGATCGAATCTGCCGGCGAGAACGGGCTGCAGCGCTTCAGCAACATCCACAAGCCCGATCAGGTGCAGAAGCTGATCTACAAGCAGATGAACCTGCAGGACGAGCAGGGCCGCCAGCCGATCGTCACCCAGTCCGACGCGGCGTCGCAGCTCGAGAAGCTCGAGGGCATGCTCCAGCGGGGCTCGCTCACCCAGGAGGAGTTCGACGCCCAGAAGCGCAAGCTGCTGGGCTGATCACCCCTCGACGGCAGCGGCGCCGACGGCGCGCACGCGCCACCCCGGCACCTCGACCCCGGGCTCGCACAGCGCCACCACGCAGCCGCCGAAGCCGCCGCCCGTCATGCGTGCGCCGAGCACGCCCGGCGTGCTCACGAGCCGGTCGACGGCCTCGTCCATCGCCGGTGTCGAGACCTCGAAGTCGTCGCGCAGGCTGCGGTGGCCGTCGGTCACGATCCGGCCCACCTCACCCAGGTCGCCGGCGCCCAGCGCGGCGCACACCGCCCGCACCCGCTCGTTCTCGGTGAGCACGTGGCGCGCGCGGCGGCGCACCACGGGGTCGTCGATGCTCGTCTCGTCACCGGGCCGGGCGAGCCGCAGCGGTCCGATCGCAGCCTCGGCCCGGGCGCACTCGGCCGCCCGGTCGGCGTATCCCGACCCCTCGAGCGTGCGGTGCGCCACGTGCAGGACCACGACCTCGAGGGCGGCCGGCACGGGCACGGGCCGGATGGTGAGGTCGTGGCAGTCGATCAGGAGCGCATGATCCGCCACCGCAGCCGCGATGCACAGCTGGTCCATGATCCCGGTGGGCACACCCGTCGCTCGGTGCTCGGCCCGGCGGGCCAGCTGGGCGAGCTCGGTGGGTGCTCCCTCCCAGCCGAGGGCCAGGGCGGTCGCCACCTCGAGGGCGGCGCTCGAGGACAGCCCGGCGCCCACCGGCACGGTGGTGCTCACCCGGCCCCTGGCGCCCCGAGGCGCCGACATCTCGGCGGCGACGGCGGCCACGTAGCGGCCCCACCGAGGCGTCACCGTCGCGGGGTCACCGGCGACGGGGAGCTCGAGGCGGATCGCCTCGGGCTCGTCGTCGGACGTGAGCTCGATCAGC
>JALOLG010000105.1 GCA_025456105.1 Ilumatobacteraceae bacterium
CCCACAGCCCGAGCGGCGTGCTCGGCGACCCGGCGACGGCCGACGCGGCGACCGGACGTGCGCTGCTCGCCCGTCTCGTCGACGACCTCGTGGCCGCCGTCGACCGGTGGGCCCCATGAGGTTCCGGCTCGACCCCTCCGTCGAGCGCCACGACCGCACGGTGCTCGGCGGCTCGCCCCTCACCGTGCTGCGGCTCACCGCCGCAGGTGCCGGTGTGCTCGACCGCGTCGCCGCCGGCGACGACGTGCCGCTCGGCGCGCTCGTGCGCCGACTGCTCGACCTCGGCGTGATCCACCCCGTCACCTCCGTCGGCGACGGCGGTGCCACCACCGCGGCCGACGTCACGGTCGTGATGCCGGTGCTGGGCGCGGCCCCGCCCGTGGTCCCCGCGGGCACGATCCTCGTCGACGACGGATCGACCCCGCCGATCCCCGATGCGACGGTGCGCTCCCCGACCCCGCTCGGTCCCGGGCCGGCGCGGATGCGGGGTCTCGAGCTGGTCACCACGCCGCTCGTCGCCTTCGTCGACGCCGACGTGTCGCTGCCCGACGGCTGGCTCGACCACCTGCTGCCCCACTTCGACGATCCCCGCGTCGGCGCGGTCGCGCCGCGCGTGGTCAGCACCCCCGGGGCCACCCTCCTCGCGCGCTACGAGACCCGGCACTCGCCGCTCGACCTCGGTCCCGTGCCGGCGCGGGTGCGGCTCGGCACGCGGGTCGCCTACGTGCCCGCCGCGGTGCTCGTCTGCCGCGTCGCCGCGCTCCGCGAGGTCGGCGGCTTCGACCCCACCCTGCGCTACGGCGAGGACGTCGACCTCGTGTGGCGGCTCGACGCCGCCGGCTGGACCGTGCGCTACGAGCCCGACACCGTGGTGGAGCACGCGCCACGCGCCACGTGGCGCGCCTGGGCCCACCAGCGCATCGGGTACGGCTCGTCGGCCGCGCCCCTCGCCCGCCGTCACCCGGGCGCGCTCACGCCGGTGCGCACCAACGGCTGGACGGCGACGGCGTGGGCGCTCCTCGTCACCGGCCATCCCCTCGCCGCGGCGGGTCTCGTACTCGCCAGCGCGACGGCGCTCGTCCCCCGCCTCCCGCTCCCGGCCGCGGTGTCGCTGCGGCTCGCCGTCGGCGGCACGATCCGAGCCGGCACGCCGCTGGCCAGCGCGGTGCGCCGGGTGTGGTGGCCGATCGTGGCCCTCGCAGCGCTGCGATCGCGTGCGGCCCGGCTGGCGCTGGCGGCGAGCGCGGTCGCCGCCGGCCACCCGCTGCGGCTGGTCGACGACGTGGCCTACTCGATCGGGGTCTGGCGGGGCGTGCTCCGCGAGCGCGAACCGGGGCCGCTGCTCCCGCGGCTGACGGCCTGGCCGCCACGTGGTGGCGCTACGGTCGCTCGGCGATGACGCTCCGGCTGGTGGTCGACGAGGGGGCGTGGCGCCGGCACGTGCAGTCGGTCGTCGACGTCGTCCCGCGGCTGGTGCCGGTCGTCAAGGGCAACGGCTACGGGTTCGGGCGCACCTGGCTGGCGGCCGAGGCGGCGCGCTTCGCCGACGTGGTCGCGGTGGGCACCGCGCACGAGCTGCGCGGGCTGCCCAGCGGCCTCGGTCGCGTGGTCCTCACCCCCACCCTCGAGGTGCCCGACGACGAGGTCCTCGACGGTGCGATCCTGACCGTCGGCGCACCCGAGCACGTGACCGCGCTCACACCGGGGCGGCAGGTGCTGGTGAAGCTGCGCACGTCGATGGGTCGCTACGGGCGCGGCCCCGAGCTGATCGAGCAGGCGCTCCACCACGGCCTCGACGTCGTCGGTGTCTCGCTCCACCCGCCGCTCGTGGGCGACGCGGCCACGCACGCCGCGGAGATCACGGACCTCGTCGCCGCCATCGACCCGGCCCTCGAGGTGTGGGTGAGCCACCTCGACCCGGCCACGTTCGCGACCCTGCCCGGCCCCCACCGCTACCGGCTGCGGCTCGGCACCCAGCTGTGGCACGGCGACAAGTCGATGCTGCGGCTGGAGGCCACGGTGCTCGACGTCCGAGCGGTCCGCGCCGGCGAGCACGTGGGCTACCGCGGCGTCGAGGTGCCCGTCGCCGGCACGCTCGTGCTCGTCGCCGCCGGTTCCGCCCACGGCGTGCAGCCCCTGCCCGGCGGGCTGTCGCCGTTCCACTTCGGGCAGCGTCGGATCGACCTGGTCGAGGCGCCGCACATGCACACGTCGATGCTGCTCGTGCCGGCGGGCCTCGGCCCGGTGCCCGACATCGGCGATCGCGTCGACGTGCAGCGACCGCTCACCACGACGTGGGTCGACGAGGTGGTCTGGCGCTGAGCCCGCTCAGCCGCCCCGACGCAGCCCGCGGATGGCCACGGCACCGGCGCCGATGAGCGGGCCGCGGTCGCCGAGCTTCACCGGCGTGATGCGCGGGCTGCGGCCGGTGGCTCGGCTGTGGGCGTCGGCCTCGTCCTGGGCGGCGTTGAAGAACGTCGCCGCGAACCCGAGCGCCACGCTGCCGCCGACCACCACGAGATCGAGGTCGAGCGCCGACGACAAGGTGGCGACGGCGCGTCCCACCAGCCGACCCGTGCGCTGCATGATCTCGTAGGTGGGCTCCGACGGGGAGCGGCCCGTGATCGCCTCGATGGCCGAGCCCGACGCCTCGGCCTCGAGGCACCCGCGGGCGCCGCAGCCGCACCGGCGGCCACCCGGCTCCACGATGATGTGCCCCACGTGGCCGGCGTTGCCGGACTCGCCGTCGAGCAGCTTGCCGTCGACGACGATCCCGCCGCCCACACCCGTCGACACCGTGATCGCGCAGAAGCTGGTGGCACCGCGCGCCGCACCGAGCCACCCCTCCGCGAGGGCCAGCGCCTTGGCGTCGAGGTCGCCGTGGACGGGCAGGCCCGTGAGGTCGGCCAGCCGCCCCCGGAGCGGGAAGCCCCGCCAGCCCGCGATGTTGACGGGCGACACCGTCTCGCAGCCGTGGGTGACCGGGCCGGCGCTCCCGATGCCGACCGCGCGCACGCGGACCCGGTGATGGGTGCGGGCCTGCTCGAGCTGCTGGGTGACCACGGATGTGAGCAGCTCGAACAGCGTGCTCGCCCCGGCGTCGCGCTCGATGAGCACCTTCGAGCGGTCGAGCAGGTCGCCGCGCAAGGTGACCAGCCCGGCGGCGAACTTGGTGGCACCGATGTCGACGGCGAGCACGACCTCGTCGACGGATGCCACGATGGCGAGGCTATCCACCGCTACGCTGGCGCCCCGTTCCATCGGGTGGCGAACGATGACGAACAAGCTCCTCCCCCTCCTCGGTCTGGCGCTCGCCGTCCTCGTCGCGCCCGCCGTCGTCGCGGCGCAGGAGTCGACCACCACGGTCCCCGACTCCACGTCCACCACCACCACGACCACGACCACGACCACCACCGAGCCGTCGTCGTCCACCAGCTCCACCGTCCCCACGAGCTCCACGAGCTCGACGACGTCCACCACCGCACCCGACGCGAGCGGCACGACGTCGACCACCGTGGAGCCCTCCGCCGACACCACGAGCACCACGAGCACCGTCCCGGTGGAGTCGACCACCACGACCACCCTGGTCGACGTGCCCCCGCTGATCGTGCGCCCCGACCGGATCGAGTACATCCTCGCCACGATCCGCTGGATGGAGTCGCGCAGCACCTACGACATCCCACCCAACAAGGGCCGGGCGTCGGGCGCGTACCAGTACATCCCGAGCACGTGGGCCAACTACGCCGGCTACCCGCAGGCGTACCTCGCGCCGCCATGGGTGCAGGACGAGCGCGCCGCCGCCGACGTCGATGCGATCCTGCGGCGCTTCGGCAACGACGTCACCAAGGTCCCGGTCGTCTGGTACTACCCGCGGGCCCTCACCGACCCGGCGCTGCTCGACGTGGTGCCCAAGCCGGAGGCGGGCAACCGGCTCACGGTCCGCGAGTACCAGATCCGGTGGCTCGACGCGCTCGCGTTCATCTCGAGCCAGCCGCTGCCCGAGCGCCTGGGCGTGCTCCCGGTGGGGCTCGACGCGCTGTCCGGCGCCCCGCCGAGCATCCCGATCGCGGCCGACCTGTCGATGCAGCTGGCGTTCCCGGTGCTCGGACCCGTCACCGTCGCACCGCCCCGGCCGTGCTCGTTCGACGAGCTCGACGACCCGGCGCTCCCCCCGTGCAGCGACCCGCAGCCGGTGCTCGTGTACGGGCGCCAGCTCCAGCCCGTGCTCGCGGCGGCCGACGGGGTGGTGTCGGCGGTCGACCTGGCCGACGCCCGCACGGGCACCGTGCGGGTCACCATCACCGACACGCTCGGCAACCAGTTCCGCTACTCGGGGCTCAACGACGACACGCCCGGCACCGACGACGGTCTCGCCCCCGCCCCGCTGCGGGTGAGCGGCCTGGCCGAGGTGGGTGCGAGCGTGCGCGCGGGGCAGGTGATCGGCTTCCTCGGCAACAGCGACCTCGCCGACCGCGAGCCGGGCGACACCTACGCCCGACTGCGGCTCGAGATCACCGGACCCGACGGCACGCCGGTCGACGCCCAGGGCCCGGTGGTGGCTGCGATGTTCCGCCAGAGCTGCTCGGTGGGCATCGGGCCGTGGTCGGTGCCGCCCCACCCCGCCACCGCCGACGCTCCGCTCGAGACGCTGCTCGTGGGCGCCGGCGACGACGCCGGCGGGTGGGCGATCGGGCCCACCGGCCAGGTCACCGCCATCGGGCAGGCCGCGCTGGTGCACCCGAGCGAGCGGTGCGAGTGGGCGCCGCCCGAGCCCTACGGCCCGGGCGCCGCGGGCAACACCGTGCTGCCGGAGGGGTTCGTCGAGGAGATCGTCGTGCCCACCGAGGTGTGGATCGACGCCATCCTCGACAGCGCCGAGCTCACACTCGCCGGGCTGTCTCGACCAGGTTGATCTGGTACAGCACCTCGTCGAGCGCGTCGGCCGCCGTGATGGCGCTGAACCGCTGCGGGTGCTCGGGCGTGCAGCAGCTCGGCACCGGCGCGAGCACCGTCCACGGCCGCGGGTGGCAGAACTGCACGACGCTGTAGCGCTCGCCCTCGTAGCCGGGGGCTGCGACCACGCGGTGCCACCCGATCGGGATCAGACCGTTCGTGAGGCGCTCGAGCATGATCCCGGTGTTGATGATGACCTGCCCCTCGGGGGCCACCGCGTCGACCCAGTCGTCGCCCACCTTCACCTGCAGGCCCGGCGCCGTGGCGCGCGGCAGCGCCGTGATGAGGTTGATGTCGCCGTGCTCGGCCGCCCACACGTGGCCGTCGGCGGGCACCTCGCGCATCGAGGGGTAGCGGATCGCCCGGGTGAGGGTGGGCCCGTCGGCGACCATGTCGTCGAAGAACGTCTCGTGGCAGCCGATCCCCTCGGCGATCACGCGCAGGAAGCGGCGCTGGAGGTCGGCGATCGTGTCGTGGAACCGGTACAGCACCTCGGTGATGCCGGGCACCGCGTCCTCGGGCAGCACCTGATCGGGGTAGGCGGTGGGGAACTTCGCCTTGAGCGGGTGGCCCGACGGGATGGGCGACGCCCAGTTGAGCATCTCCTTCCAGTCCGGGTGGTCGCTCGACGCCGCGGTCTCGACGAGCAGGCCGGTGTAGCCCGTCTGGCCGTGCGCGCCCGGCGCCACCGACCGCTGCTTCACCTCCGGCGGCATCTCGAAGAACTCGCGCAGCATGCCGTAGGTCGTGTCGAGGAGGTCCTCGGAGAGGTCGTGGCGGGTGTACACGAAGCCCGTGGCCAGACTGCGGCGCACGCCGTCGACGACGGCGCGGCGCTGCTCGGACGAGCCGCGCTCGAAGGCCAGCAGGTCGACGTCGAGGATGTCGCTCACGGGGTCACGCTACCCCCGGGCGCGAACACGGCCGGGTGGCCGCCGGTGTGCACGAACACGACATCGTCGCCCCGCCCCCACTCACCGGCCGCCGCGCGGGCGAGCAGCCCTGACATCCCCTTGCCCGTGTAGGTGCGATCGAGCACCCAGCCGCCGCGCCGGGCGGCCCACCGGACGGCGTCGTCACCCGCGGCGGTGGGCACGCCGTAGTCGTCGCCGAGCCGGTCGACGTCGACCTCGACGTCGTCGTCGTGCACCTCGGCAGACTGCTCGCCCACCACGAC
>JALOLG010000106.1 GCA_025456105.1 Ilumatobacteraceae bacterium
TCGACAAGAAGGGGCGACCGAGCTCGACCAAGGTGCTCGACGGGCTCGCCCGCCTCCGCGCCCACGACGTCGACGTGAACGCGCTCTGCACCGTGAACGCCGCCAACCAGCAGGCGCCGCTGGAGGTGTACCGGTACCTGCGCGACGACCTCGGGTTCCGTCACATCCAGTTCATCCCGATCGTCGAGCGCGACAACGAGACGGGCTTCCAGGAGGGCGACGCCGTCACCGCCCGCTCGGTCACCCCCGACGCATGGGGCACGTTCCTGATCGCGGTGTTCGACGAGTGGGTTCGCCGCGACGTGGGCGAGGTGTTCGTGCAGATGTTCGACGTCGCCCTCGGCAGCTGGCTCGGCCTGCCGTCGACCATGTGCATCTTCCGCGAGACGTGCGGGCAGGCACTGGTGATGGAGCACAACGGCGACGTGTACTCCTGCGACCACTACGTCGAACCCGCGCACCTGCTCGGCAACATCGCGCACACCCAGATGGTGGAGCTCGTCACGTCGCCGCAGCAGCGTGCCTTCGGCCAGGCCAAGCTCGACACCCTGCCGGCCTACTGCCAGACGTGCGAGGTGCGCTTCGCCTGCCACGGCGAGTGCCCGAAGAACCGCTTCATCCTCACACCCGACGGCGAACCCGGCCTCAACTACCTGTGCGCCGGCTACCGCCGGTTCTTCAACCACATCGACGGGCCGATGCGCCTCATGGCCGACCTGCTCCGTCAGGGCCGCTACGCCGACGAGATCATGGGCGTGTTCGCCGCGGCCGGCCGCAACGATCCCTGCCCCTGCGGCAGCGGACGCAAGGCCAAGCACTGCCACCAGTCGTAGCCCGTCGACGGAGCCCCCGTCGGCTGCCACCTCGTCATGCTCCGAGGATCCGCTCATGTGGCGGAGGCGGGTGGACCGGGATCGCCGTACGGTCGTCTCAACGAACACGAAGTCGTCGACGACGGCGCACGTCGCCATGCCGGCGGCTTCCCGACAGACAGGAGAGCGTGATGAGCGAGCGCAGTTCGTGGGCCGTTGGCTACTCGGTGTTCGCCGCGACGATGTTGATGATGGTCGGGGCGTTCCACGCCATGGCCGGCCTCGTGGGGATCGTCGACGACGAGTTCTACGTGGTCACCCAGGAGTGGGTGTTCGAGCTCGACGTGACCACCTGGGGGTGGGTCCACCTGATCGGTGGCGTGCTGGTGGTGCTCGCCGGGCTCTCGATCCTCAAGGGTCACATGTACGGGCGGATCATCGGCACCATCGCCGCGGCGATCAGCATGCTGGTGAACTTCGCCTGGCTCCCGTACCAGCCGTGGTGGAGCATCTTGATGATCGCCCTGTCGGTCGCCGTCATCTGGGCGCTCACCGTCCACGGCCGCGACGTCGCCACGCCGGTGTGACACCGGTGTGAGGCATCGGAGCGAGCGGTGACGGAGCCCGCCACCACCGTGGGGCGCGATCCGGCCCGTGACGCGGCTCGCGTCCTCCTGCAGGGTGGTCGCCTGGCGTGGGGGTTCGTCGGGCTGTGCCTCGCGGCGGCGATCGTGCTCAGCGCGCTCGCCGTCGCGAGCTCGGTGGTGCTGCCGCTGTTCCTGGCCGTGGTGCTGGCGATCCTGTTCCGGCCGCTCGTCCGCTGGCTCCAGCGGCGCCACCTCTCGGCGCCGCTGGCAGCGGGCGTGGTGGTCGTGTCGCTCGTGCTCGCATCGATCGCGTTCGTGTGGATGGTCGTGGTGACGATCATCCGCCAGGGCGACGAGGTGCTGGATCAGCTCGAGGCGGCGCTCGCCGAGCTGGGCATCGACGAGTCGGCAGCCCAGAGCATCAGCGAGGGGGTCGAGGACCTCGAGCCGACGGTCAGCACCGGCGTGGTGGAGGCGGTCGTGGCGGGCGTCAGCGCGCTGAGCGGCTTCATCGCCGGGGTCGTGCTCGGCATCTTGATCCTGTACTACATGCTCAAGGAGGGCGGGGCGTTCCTCCGGGCGGCCGAGCACCGCATGCTCCCCGGTCGCGCCGACCAGCTCGGCTCCTTCGCGAGCGAGGCGGCCACCGTGATGCGTCGCTACTGGCTCGGGCGCACCATCGTGTCGGCGGTCGTGGCCAGCGTCGTGGCGCTGGCCGCGCTCGTGATGGGCCTGCCCATGGTCCTGACGCTGGCGGCGGTGACGTTCGTCGGCGGCTACATCCCGTACATCGGGGCGTTCATCGGCGGGCTGCTGGCCGTCGTCGTGGCCATCGCAGAGGAGGGCATCGGCGCCGGGGTGGTGATGCTGCTCGTGGTGCTCGTCGCCAACCTCCTCGTCGAGAACATGGTCGACCCGCACGTCACCGGTCACACGCTGCGCATCCACCCGCTCGTCGTGCTCCTCGTGACGACGATCGGTGGTGTCCTCGGTGGCTTGGTCGGGTTGATGATGGCGGTGCCGATGACCGTCATCGGGGTGCGGGCGGTCCGGTACGTCCGCGCCGCGTTCGAGGTCGACGGACGGACCGTTCGCTCGGCGCTCACGGATCGCTTCGGCGATCGAGCCGAGCATCCCGGCGCCTGAGCGACCGGCGTCGGATGCTCCCGCGAGGTGCCGCACTACGATCACCTCGATGGCGGGAGTCGAGGGGACGAGCGTCTCGAGCAGCGAAGCGCGCTTCGCTCCGCCTCGGTCCGCTTCCGGGCTCGCACTGCGGTCGCAGGTGCTCGAGCGCCTGTCGGATCCGACGGTCCGGGTCGCCGTGATCACGGCCCCGGCGGGCTACGGCAAGACGTCGCACGCTGCTGCCTTCGCGGGCAGCGACCCGCGCCCGGTCGCCTGGATCGATGTCGAGCCGCAGCTCGACGACGCTCCCACCCTCCTCGTCGAGCTGGTCGACGCGCTCGCCTCGGTCACCGACTTCGATCCGACGGGATTCCCGGCCGCCGGCACGCCGTCGGTGGAGTACTCCACGACGGTGTCGATCGAGCTGGGGCGTGCCGTTCGCCGCTGCCGGGTGCCGTTCCTGCTCGTGATCGACGACGTGCACCGACTGACCGACCACGCCGCGACTGACCTGATCACTGCCCTGATCGCGAACGTACCGGAGGGCTCGATGATGGTGCTGGTCGGTCGCTCGTGCCGGCTCGACGTCATCGCGCGTCTGCGCGTCGAGTCGACGGTGGTCGAGCTCGGTTCGGGGGATCTGGCGCTGGACGCCGACGGTGTCGCGCTCGTCCTCGCCGGCATGGGCGTCGACGCGAGCGCCGAGTACGCCGAGCAGCTGGTCGCGGCGACCGAGGGCTGGCCCGTCGGGGTCCGACTCGCCGGTCTCGCCTCGCTCGCCGACGAGCACCACGTGCTCGAACCGCCCGGCGTCAGCGGTCACGAGGCCAGCATCCTCGACTACGTCTCGTCGGAGTGGCTCTGGGGCCTCAGCGACGACGAGCGCGAGTTCCTCCTGCAGGTGAGCGTCCTCGACCGGTTGTCGGGGCCGCTGTGCGACGCCGTGCTGGGCCGGCACGACGCCGGCGACGTGCTCCACCGGCTGTGGAGCGAACGACTGCTCGTGATCCCGCTCGATCGCCGTGAGAGCGCCTACCGGATGCACGGGCTGCTCCAGGACGTCCTCGTCGCGCAGCTCGAGCGGGCCGACAGCGACGCGCTGCGGCAGGTCCACCGACGGGCGAGCGAGTGGTTCGAGGCGGAGGGCGACGCCGACCGTGCGATCCGGCACGCCCTCGCAGCGCACGACCTCGAGCGGGCCGAGCGACTGGTGGTCGAGCACACACCGACCGCGTACACGAACGGCCTCTACGCGACCATCCAGCGCTGGATCGAGGCGTTCCCGCGCGACCGGCTGCTGGGCAGCCCTGCGCTGTGCTTGAGCGCAGCGCTGGCCGCGCTCGGACTCGGCGATGCGTCAGCGCTGTCGGTGTGGCTGCGACTCGGCGAGGACGCGGCCGGCCCCGACCCCGACCCCGACTCGATGGCGTGGCTGTGCCTGCTCGAACTCCGGGCGACGATGAGCACCGGTCCGGTCCGGCCCGCGCTGGCGGACGCCGCCGCCGCGTACCGGGGACTCCCACCGGGCATCTGGCACGCGGCCGCCTGCCTCGCGTACGGGGCGTGGTCCTGGACCGCGGGCGACCCCGACGCGAAGAGGATCCTCGCCGAGGGTGTCGAGGAGGCGAGGGTGCTCGGCGCCCCCGCGATGGAGGCCTACTGCTCCGCGATGCTCGGCATCATCGCCCACGCCGAGGGTGACCTCGCCGGGGCCACGGCGTGCGCGAGCCGGGCGCGGCGGGTCGCCGCCGACCACGGGTTGGAGCGCGCCCCCGGGATGGCGGTCGTCAGCGCTCTGTGCTCGCTCACCGCGGCGGCCGGGGGCGACTCACTGGGTGCCAGCGCCGACTGGCAGCTGGCACGTGCGCAGCTCGCTCTCCTGAAGGACCTGTCCGGGTGGGCCAACGTCCAGATCCGCGTCACGCTCGCCCACGCGAGCCTCCTGCTCGGGGACCGGATCGGAGCGGAGACCGTGCTGCGCGAGGCGCGCGACTTCCTCGCACGTCAGCCCGATGCCACGACGGCCATCGGCCAGGTCGACAAGCTCGACGAGCTCGTCCGTCACCTGCGGCGACACACCGCCATCGGGTCGTCGGCGCTCACGACCGCCGAGCTCCGCGTGCTGCACTACCTCCCCACCAACCTGTCGCTCGCGGAGATCGGCACCCGGCTTTTCGTGTCCCGCTACACCGTCAAGACGCACTGCGAGTCGATCTACCGGAAGCTCAACGTGGGCTCGCGCTCCGAAGCCGTGGATGCCGCACGCAACGTGGGTCTGCTGAGCACGGCCTGAGGCGCGACGCGTCAGGCCGCCGCCGACCCTCGGAGCGGCTCGGTGCCGACGGCCCGGTGCCGCCCGCGCGCCCGCCGTTGCGCCATGAGGGTGATCGTGCTGGCCAGGAGGAGCATGACGACGTTGGCGAGCAGCACGCCGAGCGCGCCCCACATCGGGTCGTCGCGACCCATCGCGATCGCCGCTCCGACGTAGGACGCCGCAGGGATCGTCGTCACTGAGATGGCCACCCCGACCGCAGCGCCGCTCGGGCGCTCGAACGCCAGCATCCCGGCGGCACCCGCGACCGCTGCCACGATCAGGCTCCCGGGTCCGATCTCGGTGAGCGCCTCGCCCATGATGGTGTCGGCGAGTCGGAGGTCGTCGGGCACCCGCCCGAACAACCGGAGGAGCACCGTCGCGGCGAACGCCCCGGCGGCTCCGGTCGCGAGCCCGATCATGAGGGCGCGGACGGCGCGGAGGGCGAGCTGCCAGCGGCGCTCGACGATCCCGATCGCGCTCGCCGAGATCGGCAGCAGATCGGGGCTGATCGCCATGGCGCCGACCAGCAGCACCGCCGACCCCGTGAGCACCCCGATGCCGGCGATGATGCCGGCGGCGGCCATGAACAGCAGGTACGGCGAGGTGGTCTTGGCGTTCTCGTTCGCACGGCCGACGATCTCGGCCCACACCTGGATGTCTGACTCCTCCGACCTGGTGTGGCGGTGCCAGCCGAGCGGCTGGATGCCCGGCACGCGCCACAGCGTCAGGTCGTCGGACGCGATGCCCAGGTCGGCCAGCCGCTCGATCGCGGCGTCGGCGCTCGCGGCATCGACCTCGGCCGACAGCGTGACGAGTCCGTCCGTGGTCGTGGGACCGGTCGTGACGTGACGGACTCCCGGGTGCGCGGCCAGGGTCGCAGCGACGTCGCCGACGAGCTCGGGTGGGACGAACGAGTCCAGGCGCAGCATCGGTCACTCCTCCGCTCACGCACCGTCAGCCACGTGGATCGCGCGACGGCGCGCCAGGATGAGCACGGACGACCCCGCCACCCAGGCGGGGAAGAGCAGCGACACTCCCGGCACGGCCTCGGACACCAGCAGGAGCGCGAGCGCGGTCGCCATGCTCAGCGCGCCGTAGGCCCGGGGGAACAGCCCCGACCGCACGGCACGCGTCGCGCTCACACCGACGAACACCGCTGCCGAGCGCAGCGCCATGATGTCCGACGTCGACTCGCCGACCGCCAGGAGCGAGCGCGCCGCGTCGACGTCGAAGAGCTCGCCGGTCTCGGCGAGCCAGACG
>JALOLG010000107.1 GCA_025456105.1 Ilumatobacteraceae bacterium
CGAGGCCGAGATCACGCTCACCCGGCGTGATGCGATGGGGTTCCGGCTCCTGGTCGGTCGTCAGGCGCTGCGTCAGGCGTTCGTCGTCGACTCGGCGCAGTCGTACCTGGGCGGTCGGCCGCCGAAGGAGATCCGGCGCCGAAACCGTGCGCGCTGACTCAGCTGTGCCAGGCCCCGCGGCGCTCGAGCACCTCGCGCAGCACCGCTGGTCGATCGGTCATGATGCCGTCGACCCCGAGATCGAGCAGCCGGTCCATCTCGGCCGCGTCGTCGATGGTCCACACGTGCACCTGGACGCCGCGGGCGTGCGCGGCCCGCAGGAACCGCCGCTCGACGATGGTGACGCGGCCCTGGCGCACGGGCACCTGCGCGGCGAGACCGCCGCCCGGCGCACGTCCCCAGGCTCGCAGCGCCGCGACCTGCCCGGGCCCGTACGACGTGCACAGCGCGGGGCCCAGCTCGGCCCGCAGCCGCCGCAGCCGACGGTCGCTGAAGCCGCCCACGCAGACGCGGTCGATGCAGCCGGTCCGCCGGATCGCCGCCACCAGGGCATCGACCGCGCTGTCGGCCTTGCAGTCGATGTTGATCCGAGCGTCGGGGAACGCGGACAGGAGGTCCTCGAGCAGCGGGATCGGCTCGCGGTCGTGGACCCGCGCGGCCGCCACCTCCGACCACGGCAGCTCGTCGATGCGGCCCGGGCGCCCGCAGGTGCGGGAGAGGTCCGGGTCGTGGAAGGCCACGAGCACGCCGTCGGCGGTGGCGTGGACGTCGGTCTCCAGGTACACGTACCCCATCGCGACGGCCCGCGCGAACGCCGGCAGCGTGTTCTCGGGCTCCTCGCCGGCGCCGCCCCGATGGGCGAACGGGATCGGCCCGTCCCAGTCGAGGAACGGATGGGTGGCCGGCATGGCGCCAGTATCGTCCGCGCCATGTCGGATGCACGTCCCCTGCCGATCGCCGGTGAGCGCTTCGTGGGCGAGGAGGTGATCGAGGTCCGGTCGCCGTACGACGGGTCGCTGATCGGCACGGTGCCGCGGTGCGGTGCCGCCGAGGTCGACCGCGCGGTGGCGTCGGCGAAGCGGGCACTCGAGTCGCCGCTCCCGCTCTGGCGCCGGGCGCAGATCCTCGACGCGGCCGCGCGGCTGCTCGGGGAGCGGCGCGAGCAGTTCGCCCGCATCATCGCCGAGGAGGCCGCCAAGCCCATCAAGACCGCCCGAGTGGAGGCCGAGCGCGCGGTCGGCACCTTCCAGTTCGCGGCGGCCGAGGCCCGCACGCTGGCCGGCGAGGTGATCCCGCTCGACGCGATCGCGTCGGGCGAGGGGAAGGTCGGCTTCACCCTCCGGGTGCCTCGCGGCGTGGTGGGTGCGATCGCGCCCTTCAACTTCCCGCTCAACCTGGTGGTGCACAAGGTGGCGCCCGCCATCGCCGCCGGGTGCCCGGTGGTGCTGAAGCCGGCCAGCCAGACGCCGTTCAGCTCGATCGCGCTGGCCGAGCTGCTGCTCGACGAGTGCGGGCTGCCCGCCGAGCACCTGCACGTGGTCACCGGCGGCGGTGCCACCGTGGGCAACGCCCTGGTCGACCATCCCGACGTCGCGCTCATCACGTTCACGGGCTCGCCCGAGGTGGGGTGGGGCATCCGTGCCCGCGCTCCCCGCAAGCACGTCGGCCTCGAGCTCGGCAACAACGCACCGGTCATCATCGAGCCCGACGGCGACTGGCGGACGGCGGCGGCCAAGATCAAGGTCGCCGGGTTCAGCCACGCCGGTCAGAGCTGCATCTCCACCCAGCGGATCTTCGTGCACACCTCGATCGCCGAGGAGTTCACGGCGGCGCTGGCCACCCACGTCGGCGAGCTCGTGGTGGGCGACCCGCTCGACGAGGCCACCGACGTCTCGTCGCTCATCAGCGGCAGCGAGCGCGACCGCGTGGCGGCGTGGGTCGACGAAGCCGTCGCCGGCGGCGCGACCCTCGTCGCCGGCGGCTCGGTGGACGACGACGGGGTGCTGCGCCCGACGGTGCTGTCGGGCGTCGATCCTGCGATGAAGGTGTGCGCGAAGGAGGTGTTCGGCCCCGTCGTGGCGATCGCCACCTACGACGACGTCGACGACGCGATCCGGCTCGCGAACGACAGCGAGTACGGCCTGCAGGCGGCGATCTTCACGAGCGACGTGGCGACGGCCATGAAGGCCTTCCAGCGACTCGACTACGGCGGCGTGCTCGTGAACGAGGTGCCCACGTGGCGGGCCGACCAGCAGCCCTACGGCGGCGTGCGCGACAGCGGGAACACCCGCGAGGGCCCGGCGTTCTCGGTGCAGGAGATGACCGAGATCCGCCTCGTCGTGCTCAGCCCCTGACGACCCGAGTGCTGTCGTCGCTCCGAGTGCTGCCGTCCGGGACGGCGCGCCGCCCGCACTCGGGGGGACGCCAGCACTCGGGTGGTTGGCCGGTCAGATCGAGCGGCCGGCGGCCTTCCAGTACTCGTCCTTGAGCAGGCGCTTGTAGAGCTTGCCGGTGGGATGGCGGGGGAGCTCCTCGCGGAAGTCGACCGATCGGGGGCACTTCACGTCGGCCAGCTGCGACCGGCAGAAGCGGATGAGCTCGGCCTCGAGCGTCCGGGCGGCGTCGGCGTCGGCCGGCATCTGGCGCGGCTGCACCACCGCCTTGACCTCCTCGCCGAAGTCGTCGTTGGGCACGCCGAACACCGCGACGTCGACCACGTCGGGATGCGTGACGAGCACGTTCTCGGCCTCCTGCGGGTACACGTTCACACCGCCGGTGATGATCATGTAGGCCTTGCGGTCGGTGAGGAAGAGGTACCCGTCGGCGTCGAGGTAGCCGACGTCGCCGAGCGTGCTCCACCCCTTCGGGTGGCGCGAGCTGGCCGTCTTCGCGGGGTCGTTGTGGTACTCGAACTGGGCGCCGCCCTCGAAGTAGATCGTGCCGCTCTCGCCCTGGGGGAGGTCCTCGCCGTCGTCGCCGACGATGTGGATGGTGCACCCGATCGGGCTGCCCACCGTGCCGGGGTGCGCGAGCCACTGCTCGCTGTTGCAGTACACGAAGCCGTTGCCCTCGGTGCCGGCGTAGTACTCGTGCACGACCGGGCCGAACCACTCGATGATCGCCTGCTTCACGGGCACCGGGCAGGGTGCTGCGGCGTGGATGATGGTGCGCACCGACGAGACGTCGTACTTGGCGCGCACCTCCGGGTCGAGCTTGAGCAGGCGCACGAACATGGTCGGCACCACCTGCGACACGGTGACGTGGTGGCGCTCGATGAGCTGCAGGTACTGCTCGGCGTCGAAGTGCTCCATCACCACCACCGTGGCGCCGAGGCCTTGGGCCGCCATGCAGAAGCGCAGCGGCGCGGCGTGGTACAGCGGCGCGGGGGACAGGTACACCGACGAGGAGTCCACACCGAACAGCAGCGTGAGCATCGGCAGCACGGCACCGCCGTTGGTCTCGAGCGGCGTCGGCACGAACGCTCGCGTGACGCCCTTGGGGAGACCGGTGGTGCCCGAGGAGTAGAGCATGTCCATCCCGGCCACGCGCTCGGCGAGGGGCTCGGCCGGCTGGGCCGCCACGGCTGCCTCGTACGACTCGTACCCCTCGATGGTGCCGTCGAGCATGAGGCGCAGCTCGACGTTCGGCGTGTCGGCCACGATCTCGGCCGCCTGCTCCGACTTGTAGGCCGACGTGATGAACACCCGGGCGGCGCAGTCGTTGATGATGTACTGCAGCTCGTGGCTCGTGAGGCGCGACGACGCCGCGGTGTACACCAGGCCGGCGTAGTGGCAGCCCCACACGATCTCGAGGTAGCGCGGGTGGTTCTCCATGCAGATCGCCACGTGGTCGCCCGGCTGCAGCCCGGCGGCCCGCAGGAGCCGGCTCAGCCGGTTCGCCGCCTCGTCGAGCTCACGGAAGCTCTGGGTGAAGCCGCTGGTCGCCATGATGACGGCCGGCTTGTCGGCGAGGGTGTCGAGGTGCGCGCCCGGGAACATGTGGCGGCAAGGTAGTGGACGGTACGTTCGCGTGATGAGTCCGCACGAGGCTGCGCTCGCCCGGTTCGCCGCTGCGGTCGCAGGTGATCCGTGGGCGGTCGCGCTCGACGAGGCGGCGCTCGCGCTGTCGGCCGTGCTGCAGCCCGGTCTCGACGTGCTGCACTGGCAGGTGGAGCTCGACGAGCTCGCTGCGAGCTGCGCGGCGCCCACGCGCGAGGGCGTGGTCCGACACCTCGTCGCGGCGGGGTTCGCCGGCGACACGACCACCTACGGCGACTGGCGCAACTCGTGCCTCGACCAGGTGATCCACCGCCGGCGGGGCATCCCCATCACCCTCGCCGTGGTGGCGATCGAGGTCGCCCGCCGGGTCGGCGTCGGCCTGGCCGGCATCGGCATGCCCGCGCACTTCCTGGTGGGCGACCCCCACGACCCGGACTGGTTCGTCGACGCGTTCGGCGGCTTCGACGTGCTCGACCGCACGGGTGCGCGCCAGCTCCACGCCCGCGTCACCGCTGGTGGCGCGTGGTCCGAGGCCCACCTCGCTCCCGTGCCGCCGCGTGCGATCGTCGCACGGATGCTGAACAACCTCCTCGCCGGGTGCGATCCGCGTCGAGACGGTCTCCGGCTCGCGCAGGTGGCCGCGATGCGCGAGGTGCTCCCCGAGTTCGCGGCCGAGGTCCGAGAGGCGTCACGTCGCCGCGCCGTGCTCAACTGATCGCTGTGATCGACCGCGAGATCAAGCGCTCCCTCGGCCAGATGATGAAGGGCGTCGAGGTGGTCGGGGCCCGCCACGGCGGGGTGGCCCGGGCCTACACGAGCCACTGGGTGTCGCAGGTGGCCTTCGAGGAGCCGATCGTGATGGCCAGCGTCTCCCCGAAGCACGACACGTACCCGCTCATGGTGGCGGCAGGCGAGTTCGCGGTGTCGATCCTCGCCGGCGACCAGATCGCCGAGGGCCAGTACTTCTCGTATCCCGGCCGCAAGTTCCACCACATCGCGACGGAGTACCTGACGGAGTGGCCCGACGATCCGGAGGGCCCGCCGGTGGTGCCCGGCGCGATCGCCTGGCTCCGGTGCCGGATCGTCGAGCAGCACCCGATGGCCGACCACCAGCTGCTGTTCGCCCGCGTCGAGCAGGTGGTGCCCGGACGCCTGAAGGAGCCGCCGCTGCTGTACTCGAGCCGGCTCGGCTGGCGGGTCACCGGCGACCGGGCGCGCGAGCCGGGCGTGAGCATCCGCGACCAGCTCCTCGACCGGGTCGTCGCCGCCGGCCTCGACCCGGGCGCTCCCGAGGCCGAGTCCGACGAGTAGCCACGATCACTCCCGGACCACCGACTCCACCGGCGCCGGGAGGGGGCTCTGCGCAGTCACCCGGCACTCGCGATCCACGTAGGCGGCCACCCGGAACGCCGACTCGTCCGCCACGGTCGGGTCGGGCGCCTCGCCCTCGCCCAGCGCGGCATCCACCCGTGCGATCAGCACCTCGAACTCCGCGAGGATCTCAGGAGGCACCTCCGGCAGGAGGGCCCGATAGGCACGAGCGAGGTCGTCGGCGGAGCCGGCCTCCTGCTCCAAGCGCAGCATCTCGGTGCAGAACGGCGTGGTCGATCGCGGGACGGTCGTGGTCGCGGGGTCGCCGGGCGCCGCACTCGGCGCCGGGCTCGCGTCACCTCCGTCGCAGCCGGCGAGCGCCGCCACCCACACGATCGCGACGGCGATGACGGTCGGACGCACGGAGGTGGAGTGTGACACGAACAGCCGGCCCGGTTTCGCCACGGCACCAACCCGCTCGGTACCGTTCGGGCATGTCCGTGACCGAGACCCCACTCTCCGCCGACGAGCAGCAGATCAGCGATCTCGTCGACGACCTGCTGTCGAAGTTCCCGCCGGCGTCGACCGATCCGAAGACGTTCCTCGGTGAGCAGTTCGACCGGGGTCTGGCCTGGGTGCACTTCCCGGTGGGCCACGGCGGGCTCGGGCTGTCCCCGAAGCTGCAGAAGACGATCAACGAGCGCATCTACGCGGCGGGTGGGCCCAACCCGATGTACCGCAACCCCATCGGCCACGGGATGT
>JALOLG010000108.1 GCA_025456105.1 Ilumatobacteraceae bacterium
GGGATCACGGCCGGGTCGTGCGACAGGTCGGCGTCGATCTGCACGACGACGTCGGCGCCACGGGCGATCGCCCACTCGAAGCCCGCCCGGTAGGCGTCGCCGAGGCCGGACTTCGACGCCCGCTCGATCACCTCGATCGGACCCAGCTCGGCTGCGAGCCGGCGGGCGTGGGCGGCGGTGCCGTCGGGGCTGCCGTCGTCGACGACGAGGATCGTGGCATCGGGCGCGGCGGCGCGCACGCCCCGGCAGAGCGTCTCGATGTTGTCGATCTCGTCGTAGGTGGGGACGACGACCACCGTGTGCACGGCGGCGAACACTAGGCACATCGTCCCGGCGCGTCGTTAGGCTCGGCCGCGTGGCGACCCCCGAGCCCCGGCCGCTGTCGGCGATCCCGTCACCGCTGGCGCGTGGCATCGCGTTCACGTCGATCCTGCTGGGCGGGCTGATCGGCGGGTTCATCGGGTACGCCCTGGTGTCGATCCAGTGCGAGGGCGACTGCGCGGTGCCCACCGGGATCGGCCTGCTCGTGGGTGCCGTCGTGTGCGCGGTCGGGATGGCCGTGGTCGCCGTCCTGGCGCTCCGGGCGATGGGCGAGTGGCGCGAGGTGCTCGACCGCGAAGCCGCCGGGCACGCGCCGCGATGACACCCGGGCCCGACGAGCTGCTCGACCTGGCCGTCGAGCTCGCCACGTCGGCCGGGCGGCTGGCGCTGGCAGGTCGGCGATCCGTGCACGAGATGGCGAGCGACGCCAAGTCGTCGCCCACCGATGCCGTCACGGAGTGGGACCGGCGCGCCGAGGCGCACGTGGTGGAGGTGCTGGCTCGCCGGCGGCCCGACGATGCCGTCGTGGGCGAGGAGGGCGCCGCGCACCCGGGCACGTCGGGCGTCGAGTGGCTCGTCGACCCGATCGATGGCACGACGAACTTCGTCTACGACCTGCCGTCGTGGTGCACGTCGATCGCGGCCGCCGTCGACGGCGTGGTGGTGGCCGGCGCCGTGTTCGCGCCGGTCGTCGACGAGCTCTTCACGGCCTCGGCGGGTGGCGGCGCCCGGCGCAACGGCACGCCGATCCGGGCGAGCGGCTGCACCGACCTCGGTCTGGCGCTGCTCGCCACGGGGTTCGCCTACGACCCCGCGCGCCGGCGCCAGCAGGCCGAGCTGCTCGTCGGGGTGCTCCCCCACGTCCGCGACATCCGTCGTCTCGGATCCGCCGCGATCGACCTGTGCCACGCGGCGTGCGGGCGCGTCGACGCCTACGTCGAGGCCGGCCTCAACCCCTGGGACTCGGCCGCCGGCCTGCTGATCGCGCACGAGGCCGGCTGCGCGTCGAGCGATCGCACCGGCGCGCCGGTGGGCTTCGACGACCTGGTGGTGTGCGCCCCGGCCATCCACGCCGACCTGCTCGCGCTCCTGCGCCGAGCGGAGCCGGCCGTCGGCTGATCGCCCGGGAACGCCCGGTGATCGCCGGGCCGGTGCCGGATCGGCCATCATGGGCGCCCGTGGGCACCCGCATCCTGGCCGTCGAGGACGACGAGCGCATCCGCGCCGCCGTGAAGCTCGCCCTCGAGGACGAGGGCTGGACGGTCAGCGAGGCCGGTAGCGGCGAGGCGGCCATCGAGCAGTTCCAGCGCAGCGCGCCCGACGTGGTGCTGATCGACATCATGCTGCCCGGCATCGACGGCTTCGAGCTGTGCCGCACGCTCCGGCGCACGAGCGACGTGCCGATCGTGATGGTGACGGCCCGCAACGACACCCACGACATCGTCGCCGGGCTCGAGGCCGGTGCCGACGACTACCTCACCAAGCCGTTCGCCCCGAAGGAGCTGTCGGCGCGCATCCGCGCCCTCCTGCGCCGCATCCGGCCGCTCTCGACGTCGCACGCACGACTCGTCTTCGGCGACCTGGAGCTGGTCCCCGAGGAGGGCAAGGTGCTGCGCGACGGCCAGGAGGTGCACCTCACCAAGACCGAGTTCCGGCTGCTCTGCGAGCTCGCCGAGAACCCAGGCAAGGTGTTCAGCCGCGAGAGCCTGCTCGACAAGGTGTGGGGCTACGACTACTTCGGTGACGGTCGCCTCGTCGACGTCCACATCCGTCGCCTCCGCACCAAGGTCGAGCACGACCCCGCCAACCCCCGGCACGTCGTCACCGTGCGCGGCCTGGGGTACCGGCTCCAGGCGTGACCGACACCGCCCCCCGGCGGCGCCTGTCGCTCGGCCTGCGCCGTCGCATCCTGCTCATCTTCACGGTCGGGTCGATGATGCTGTCGGTCTTCCTGGCCGTGACCACCTACGGGCTCACCCAGACCAACGTGCTCGAAGGTCGCGACCGCACCAGCGTCGACACCGCGTTCCGCAACGCCCAGGTGGTGCAGAGCAGCCTGCGCGGCAACCCGCCCAACATCAACGACGCGCTCGACGCGCTGGCGGGCTTCGGGGTGCAGCGACCGCTGATCTTCTTCCGCGGCGAGTGGTGGGGCGGCACGGGTCGCTTCCAGAGCGATGCGCTGCCGTCCGAGCTCGTCGAGCGCGTGGTCGACGACCAGGTGCCCGCACGGATGATCATCGACGTCGCGGGCGACGCCAACATCGCGGTCGGCTGGCCGATCCCCGGTGTCGGTGCGTACTTCGAGTTCTTCGGTCTCGACGAGATCGAGGACACCCTCTCGAGCGTGCGGCTGTCGCTGGTCCTCGCCGGGATCGCCACCACCGGCCTGGGTGTGGTGCTCGGCGTGTTCGCCGCTCGCCGCGCCGTGCGGCCGGTGGGTGCCGCGGCGCAGGCGGCGAAGTCGTTCGCGGCGGGCCGGCTCGACACGCGCCTCGCCCCCACCGACGACCCCGACCTGAGCCTGCTCGCCCGGTCGTTCAACGACATGGCGGCCGCGCTCCAGCAGCGGGTCGAGCGCGACGCACGGTTCGCGTCCGACGTGAGCCACGAGCTGCGCTCGCCGCTCATGACCCTGAGCGCCTCGGTCGAGGTGATGGACGCCCGCCGTGACGAGATGCCCGAGCGGGCGCAGGCTGCGCTCGACCTGCTGAAGAGCGACGTCCAGCGCTTCAGCGGGCTCGTCGAGGACCTGCTCGAGATCAGCCGCTTCGACGCCGGTGCCGTGCGGCTGCACCTCGAGGAGCTCGTCGCGGCCGAGTTCGTGCGCCAGGCCGTCGCCGTCTCGAGCCTGCCCGCCACCCCGGTGACCGTGGCGCCCGAGGCCGAGGAGGCCATCATCCGCGGCGACCGCCGTCGTCTCGCGCGCGCCATCGCGAACCTCATCGACAACGCGCGCGTGCACGGTGGTGGCGAGCCGGAGGTCTCGATCGAGGTCGTGGCCGACGACGACGAGCCGGCCGCGATCCACATCGCGGTCGACGACCACGGACCGGGTGTCCCGCCCGAGGAGCGCGACCTCGTCTTCGAGCGGTTCGCCCGCGGCGGCGGTGCCGGTCGGCGCTCGAGCAGCGAGGGGGCCGGCCTCGGCCTCGCGCTGGTCGACGAGCACGTCCGGATGCACGGTGGGCGGGTGTGGGTCACCGATCGCCCCGACGGCGAGCCCGGAGCGCGGTTCGTGATCCGGCTGCCGATCGCGGAGGAGCTCGCATGACCACCCGACGACTCGTGGCGCTGGTCCTCGTCGTGGTCGCCCTCGCATCGGGGTGCGCCGTCCGGGTCGACTCCTCGCCGCGCGACATCCCAGCCGACGACCGCACCCTCGAGCAGGCCGACGTCGGTGAGGGCGACGACACGGGCGACAGCCGCATCTACCTGCTCTCGCCCGGCGAGACGGGCCAGCAGCGCCAGCTCCGGTCGGCCCGCCGGGACGTCCCTGCCACGGCCGACGTGCTGCTCGGCGCGCTCTTCGCCGGCCCCACGCAGTCCGAGCTCGACGGGCGCATCGGCACCGCGATCCCCACCACGGTCGAGCTGCTCTCGACCCGCCCCGTCGGCGGGGTGCTGGTGGTCGACGTGTCGGAGGGGCTCGGCGACCTCACCGGGAACGCGCTCCTGCTGGCGGTCGCGCAGATCGTCTACACGGCGAGCGAGGTCGACGGTGTCGACGCGGTGCGGCTCACGGTGAACGGCATCGCCGAGGCGTGGCCCACCGGCGACGGCCAGACGAGCACGACGGCGCTGAGCGTGTTCGACTACCCGGGCGTGGCGGAGTCCGCGCAGCCGGCGTTCCCGGCCGTGCCGGTGGCCGGCTGATCGCCTGCGATCAGGCGAAGAAGACCGACGCCTCCTGGTAGAGGCTGATCGGCACCTGGCGCGTCTTGCCGACGGCGACGGTGAGCGGCGCCGTGGCGATGGCCTCGCCGCGCACGACCACCATCTGACCCCAGGCGCCCTGGTGCGCGGCATCGATGGCGGCCAGGCCGAACCGGGTGGACAGCACCCGGTCGAACGCGGTGGGCGTGCCGCCCCGCTGGACGTGGCCGAGCAGCACGGGCCGGGTCTCGAAGCCGGTGCGACGCCCGATCTCGTCGGCGATCAGCTGGCCGATCCCGCCGTGCACCTTGTGGCCGTACCGGTCGATCTCGGCCGGGCCGACCTCGATGGTGCCCGGTGCCGGCTCGGCCCCCTCGGCCACCACGACGATCGAGGCGTAGCGGCCGCGCTCGTGGCGGCGGGAGATGCGGTCGCAGACCTCGTCGATGTCGAACGGGTGCTCGGGCACCAGCACGACCGTGGCGCCGCCGGCGAGCCCGGCATGGGTGGCGATCCAGCCGGCTTCACGGCCCATCACCTCGACGACCATGACGCGGTCGTGGCTCTCGGCAGTGGTGTGGAGCCGATCGATGGCGTCGGTGGCGATCTGCACGGCGGTGGTGAAGCCGAACGTGAGGTCGGTGCCCTCGATGTCGTTGTCGATGGTCTTGGGCACGCCCACCACCGGGATGCCGTGGTCGGTGAACAGCTTGCTCGCCACCGTCAGCGAGCCGTTGCCGCCGATGACCACGATGCCGTCGATCCCGAGGTCGGACATCGTGGCCCGCACCTGCTCGACGCCGTCCTCGAAGTCGAACGGGCTGCCACGCCGCGTGCCGAGCACCGTGCCGCCGCGCGGCAGCGTGCCGCGCATCGACTCCACCGTGAGCGGCATCGTGCGCCGCTGCAGCACGCCGTCCCACGCGTCGAGGAACCCGACGACCTCGTCGCCGTAGACGCGCTCACCCTTGCGGACGATCGCCCGGATGACGGCGTTGAGACCCGGGCAGTCGCCCCCACCCGTCAGCACTCCGATGCGCACGGGCGGAGCCTAGGCAGGTCACCGGCCGCTGCGCTGGTAGAACCCCTGTCCATGGCATGGGATTCGAGCCGACCGGTGCCCTGGCGACGCCTCGTGCGGGAGTGGGTCATCTACGCCGTGATCATGGTCGCGGTGTTCCTGATCTTCTTCCGCGACGCCGGCGCCATCGGGGCGATCGCCGGCATCCTCGTGAGCGGTCCGCTCTACCTGGCGATCGGCTACGTGCTGGCCAAGCTCGGCTACCAGCGGGCGCGGCTGCAGCGCCCGGCGTCGGCCGGCGCCTCGTCGGCCGCCACCACGGCACCGTCGGGACGACCCAAGCCGCCCCCCACCAAGCGCACCGGCGGCACGTCGGGACGCCCGGGAGGGCCGCGCCGGTGAGCATCGTCATCGCCATCGACGCCGGCACCACCGGGGTGCGCAGCCGTGCGGTCGACGACGGCGGCCGCACGGTCGCCGCGGCCTACCAGGAGTTCCGCCAGTACTACCCGCAACCCGGCTGGGTCGAGCACGACGCCGACGAGATCTGGGGCACCGTCGTCGCCACGCTCGGCCAGGTCGTCGACGCCGTCGGCGGTCCCGGCGCCGTGGCGGCGATCGGCGTCACCAACCAGCGCGAGACGATCGTCGCCTGGGACCGGCGCACCGGCCGACCGCACGGTCGGGCCATCGTGTGGCAGGACCGCCGAACGGCCGAGCGGTGCGACCAGCTCGCCGCCGACGGCGCCCTCGATCTCGTCCGCGAGCGCACCGGGCTGGTGCTCGACCCGTACTTCTCGGGCACCAAGGCCGAGTGGCTGCTCACCGAGGGCGGTGTCCCGGCC